>NZ_JBHTLK010000545.1:0-509 GCF_042678885.1 Saccharothrix hoggarensis | reverse complement strand
GGGCCGGCGCAGCCCACCGGTCGCGCGGACCGGCCTGCGCCGGGACAGCACGCCGGCGGGCAGCGCCGCCGGACCGACCACCCGACGCTCCACTTCGGACGGTAGGGACCACGCGGCCCGGCGGGCGTCGTCCTCGGGCAACCGGCCCAGCGCCAGGTCCGCCTCGACGCGTCGCCGGATCAGGTGAGCGGAGGCGCCCCGGATCGTGTTGCGCAACCGGGTGATCCGACTGGTGAACAGACCGCGCACGACCCCGCGCACGGGTCGCGCGGCACGTCCGGCGAGCAACCGCGCCCGGCCGCTCAGCAGGTACCGCAGGGCGCCCAGCTCGGCGTGCGCGTCGGAGAACCGGCGCAGCAGGAGGAAGCCGGAGGCGCGCGCGACCGCGAGCACCGCGATCCGCGGCAGGCCGAGCAGGAACGACACCGTGCCGCAGTTGACGAGGAACGTGCGCAGGCCGTGCGCCCGGTCCACGCCGCGCAGCGCGGGCCCCGGCCGGGCCGCCGCCG
>NZ_JBHTLK010000544.1:0-526 GCF_042678885.1 Saccharothrix hoggarensis | reverse complement strand
CGCCGCGCCGCGCCCCGGGCGGGCGTTGAGGGCGATCACGGCGACGGCGGCGGCGACGACCAGCGCGAGCAGCAGGCCCCACGAGCCGACGCGCAGGCCGAACGCGCCGATCGGCACGTAGTCCGGCGCGCGGAGGACGGGCAGGCCGAACGCGCCGAGCGCGAACAGCACGGCGAGCAGGGTGGTCGCGATGAGCGGCAGCGGCGGCTGGGCGCGGACCGTGCCCGTCTCGTCCCGTTCGACCGCGCCGGCGAGCGCCGCGGTGACCGCCGCGGCGGCGATGGCGACCAGGGCCAGGACGGTGAACCACACACCGGTCCCCGGCTGCACGGTGTTGATGCGCGTGGCGGCGAAGACGGCGTCGAGCGCGGCGAGGGCGGCCATCGGGATCGTCGCGGCGGCCACGGTGAAGGCGGGCCGGACGGACGCCTTGGCGAGCAGCGCGGCGGCGAGCACGGCCGTGACGACGGCGGCGGGCCACAGCAGCCGGGCCGCGTAGTCCGTGGGCGGCGGGAACCCGGCGGGC
>NZ_JBHTLK010000543.1:0-528 GCF_042678885.1 Saccharothrix hoggarensis | reverse complement strand
GCCCGGCATACCCACTCCAGAACGTGAGACGGACCAACTGCCCGGACGGCTCGACGGCCGGCGACCCACACCCGGCCAACAAACCCACGACCGTCACGAACACCGCCGCCACCAACCGACGGCGACGACCCCGAACCCACGTTCCCGGTGCCAAGGCACTTCCTTTCTACGACGGAACGACCGAGTGCCCCGGCGGGCCGGGAGCGGGCGCACGTCCACTGGCGCACCTCGAACCCCGGAGTGGTGCCGAATCCGCAGGTGTCGAGGCACAGGCCGCTGTGCCGGTTGACGAGCGCCGAGTAGCCGCCCGCCCACCGACCTCAGCTGTCACGCAAGTGCACGGGGCGCCGCGCCGTCTCCGGGTGGCGCGACAGCGTGAACTTCGCTGTTCACGTCAAGATCGTCGGACGATGACTCGCTGGAGTGCGATGAAAGCGAGCAGGAGACCACCGATGACGATCTTCGTCCACCAGGACGACAGCGTGCCCTCGAACGAGATCAGCGTCTGGATGGTGCCCAGCACGAGCA
>NZ_JBHTLK010000542.1:0-529 GCF_042678885.1 Saccharothrix hoggarensis | reverse complement strand
CGCCGAACACCTCGACGCCCACGCCTGGCGGCACGGCGTGCTCAAGTGCCTGTTCACGGGTGTCCCGCTGACCGTCGTGGCGGGGCTCGACCGGCGCGTCGACGAGGAGTTGCGACGAATGGTCGGCGCGTTCGCCGACGAACGCCGTGCCGCGGGGCGTGCCGTGCCCGATGACGCGCTCGACTTGCTGAGGAGCGAACCCTGATGCGCATCTTCGACCCGCACATCCACATGACGTCCCGCACCACTGACGACTACGAGGAGATGTACGCGGCCGGTGTGCGGGCGGTGGTCGAGCCCGCGTTCTGGTTGGGTCAACCGCGCACGAACGTCGGGTCGTTCACCGACTACTTCGACTCGCTGATCGGCTGGGAGAGGTTCCGCGCGGCGCAGTTCGGCATCCGCCACTACTGCGCGATGGCGTTGAACCCCAAGGAGGCCAACGATCCGCGCTGCGCCGGCGTCCTCGACGTGCTGCCGCGCTACCTGGCCAAGGACGGCGTGGTCGCGGTCGGCGAGGTCGGGTACG
>NZ_JBHTLK010000541.1:0-537 GCF_042678885.1 Saccharothrix hoggarensis | reverse complement strand
CTCGGGCGAGGCGGTGGCGGCCGGGGTCCAGCGCGTCGGCGGCCCGGTCGACCGTGTCGACGTACCAGCCGAGCAGGCGGTCCAGCGGGGCCCGGCCCTCGTCGACCCGTTCGGCGGCGTAGAGGCGGACCAGTTCGTGCAGCGCGTGGCGGCCCGGCGCGGGTTCCTCCACGAGGTGCGCGGCGACCAGGGCGCGCAGGCCGCGTTCGGCCTCGACGACGTCGACGTCGGCGAGCGCCGCCACCGCGGCCGGCGTCGTGTCCGGTCCGGGCACCAGGCCCAGGAGGCGGAACAGCCGCTGCTCGACGGGGGTCCGCGCGGCGTGGGACAGGTCGATCGCCGCCCGCACGGCCATTTCCGGGTCACCGTGCAGCTGCAGGCCCGCCAGGCGGTCGCCGGTGCGCAGCTCGTGGACGTAGTCGCCGATCGAGCGGTCCGGGCGCGCCAGCAGGTGCGCCGCGGCGATCCGCAGCGCCAGCGGCAGCCCGCCGCACAGCGCGACCAGCTCGCGGACCGCCGGCCGGTCGGCGGCGAGCC
>NZ_JBHTLK010000540.1:0-557 GCF_042678885.1 Saccharothrix hoggarensis | reverse complement strand
CCCGCCCAGCTGCCGCCGGTGCGACGCGAGCGCCGACGCCGCCAGCGACCCGAACAGCCCACCGGTCCGGGCCAGCTCGGTCAGCACGGTGGCCGCCGCCGCGTAGTGCCCCTGGCCGCCCAGCGCCACGGCCGCCAGCCAGCGCTCCTCGACGTCACCGCGCAGCGCGGCCCACACCAGGGCCTCCGGTTGATCGCCGAACGCCGCCCGCCGCACGTCCACCGCGCCCCCTCGTCCACCTGACCAGCCGAAACCCATCCAACCACCACGGGACGGCCCGGTCGTCGACGGCCGGAGGAGATCGGGAACGGGGTCAGCAGACGGCGCGTTCCACCGCGTCCGCCGCCGAGGCGAGGTCGTTGATCCGCTCCGCCGGCTGCGGCACGACGCCGCGCTCCCAGCCCGGACCGCCCGCGAAGACGCGGACCTGCTGCCTGGTCCGGGGCAACGAGGTCACCACACCCGGATCGGCGTAGCGGGGCAGCTGGGCCCACAGCACCACGGCCGCCGGCGCGGTCCGGCGCTCGGCGGCGGCCAGGGCGTCGGCGTGCAGGCGC
>NZ_JBHTLK010000539.1:0-561 GCF_042678885.1 Saccharothrix hoggarensis | reverse complement strand
CGGGACGTGCCGCGGGCTCGGCGACCACCGGGTCGGCCGGCCGGCCGACCACCGCGCGGTACTCGCCGGTCTGCTCGGCACGGGGACGCCGCGCCTCCGCCGGGCGCTGCTCGCCCGTCGACTCGGTGCGCCCGGCGCTCGGCCGACGTGCCTCCACGGGACGGTGCTCACCGGTCAGCTCGGCCCGGGTCGGAGCCGGCCGCCGCACGGACTCCGGCTCCACACGACCCACCGGACGGTGCTCACCCGTCAGCTCGGCCCGCCCGGCACTCGGCCGACGCGCCTCCACCGGACGGTGCTCACCGGTCAGCTCCACCCGTGCCGTCGACGGCCGCCGCACGTCGGCCGGCACGGACCGGGCCTCGCCGTTCGCCTCCGCGACGGGCCGCTGCTCGCCGGCCACCTCGGGACGTCCCGCGGGCGGCCGCCGGACCGCGCCGGTCTCCGGACGCCGTCCCGCCTGGCTGTCGGTCAACGCGTCGCGGCTGATCATCTCGGTGCGCTCGGCCACCCGGCTGCGCCGCTGCACGGTGTGCTCGCTCTTCGACGGCTCCGCCTGCC
>NZ_JBHTLK010000538.1:0-563 GCF_042678885.1 Saccharothrix hoggarensis | reverse complement strand
ACCCGGCCGCTGCCCGAGGACCGGCGCCGACGCGGCGGGCCGATCCGGTGACCGCCGTGTCGACCGAGGCGCACGCGCCGGACCTGGCCTACCTGTGGGCGAGGCTGGCCGGCGTCGAGTGGCGGGTGCGCCGGGCCGTGGCGCAGCGCGTCGAGCACGACCCCGACCCGGACGACCCGCGCCGTGGCCTCTACCTGACCGCCGACACCGTGTGGCGCATCCTGGACGAGCCGGGGCGGCCCCTCGCGCCGCCCGACGCCGAACCGGACCTCGGGCCGCTCGCCGCGATGGTCCCCGACCCCGGCCCGCGCCTGCTCGGGCTCGCGCGGCGGTTCGACCTCGACCCCGTGGACGTCGAGTTCCTGCTGGTCGCGATGGCCCCGGACGTCGACCCGCGGTTCGAACGGCTCTACGCCTACCTCAACGACGACGTCACCCGCCGCCGGCCCACCGTCGGCCTGGCGCTGGAGCTGTGCGGGCTGCCCGCGGCGGACCCGGCCCGGTTCCGGTTGGCCCCGGCCGCGCCGCTAGTGGCCGGCGGCCTGGTCGAGGTGGTGGACGGC
>NZ_JBHTLK010000537.1:0-573 GCF_042678885.1 Saccharothrix hoggarensis | reverse complement strand
CCGCGCTGGCCACGGTGCCCGGCACGGCGGAGGGCCAGTTCGCGGCCGGCCGCGTCGACGCGCCGGCCGCCGCCTTCACCGGCCCGGACTGCATCCCCGAGGCCGGGCACGCCGGGCGGGACGCGGTGAGCGCGCAGGCGAACATGGTGGCGAGCCCCACGGTGTGGAGGCCATGCTGGACGCCTACCTGACGTCGTCCGGCGACCTGGCCGACCGGCTGGTGGCCGCGCTCGAAGCCGCCGAGCACGCAGGTGGCGACGTGCGCGGGCCGCAGTCCGCGGCGCTGCTCGTCGCAGGGCCGGAGCGGGGCGCGCAGCCGACCGGCAACGCCGACGACCCGGTGATCGACCTGCGGGTGGACGACTCCCGCGACCCGGTGGGCGACCTGCGGCGGCTGCTGACGACGTCCCGCGCGCACCGCCACCTGATCCGGTCCAGCTCGGGCGACGCGGACGTCGACGTCATCGCCGAGCTGCGCGCGGCGGCGGCCCTGGCCCCGGACGACCCGACGTCGCTGCGGGCCGCCGGGATCAGGCCGGCGCTGGACGGCCTCGCCGCCGAAGGGCTGCCGCT
>NZ_JBHTLK010000536.1:0-587 GCF_042678885.1 Saccharothrix hoggarensis | reverse complement strand
GGATGCAGAACATGTCCGGCACCGCGCTGCGCAACGCGATGCTCAACCACGTCACCCAGGTCGCGACCTACTACCGCGGCAAGATCCACTCCTGGGACGTGGTCAACGAGGCGTTCGCCGACGGCGGCACCGGCGCCCGTCGTGACTCGAACCTCCAGCGCACCGGCAACGACTGGATCGAGGCGGCGTTCCGCGCCGCCCGCGCGGCCGACCCGGGCGCGAAGCTCTGCTACAACGACTACAACACCGACAACTGGTCGCACGCCAAGACCCAGGGCGTCTACCGGATGGTGCAGGACTTCAAGGCCCGCGGCGTGCCGATCGACTGCGTGGGCTTCCAGGCCCACTTCAACAGCGGCAACCCGGTTCCCAGCAATTACCACACCACGTTGCAGAACTTCGCCAACCTCGGCGTCGACGTGCAGATCACCGAGCTCGACATCGAGGGCTCCGGCACGACGCAGGCCCAGCAGTACCAGGGCGTCGTCCAGGCCTGCCTCGCCGTGACCCGCTGCACCGGCATCACCGTGTGGGGCATCCGCGACAGCGACTCGTGGCGCGCCTCCGGCACCCCGCTGCTGTTCGAC
>NZ_JBHTLK010000535.1:0-591 GCF_042678885.1 Saccharothrix hoggarensis | reverse complement strand
CCGCCGCCGGCGGCGGCGCGTCCGGTGCGCCCGCGCCCGGTCGGGTTCAGCCCGAGCACCGGCGGCAGGCCCGCCCCCGGCACGACCCGCTACCAGGGCCAGCAGGAGGGCTTCAACCCGCGCTCGCCGTTCGGCCCCGGCTCGGTGCTGCCGAAGTCCGACGGCAAGGCGCCCGCGCCGGAGTTCCAGGTCAAGGCGACCTTGACCGGCCGCCGCTACTTCACCAACGAGTCGGCGAACTTCCGCGAGACCCGCGCGGACGTGTGGTTCCGCACCACGGCGGACGCGGAGAAGGCGGGCTTCCGCCAAGCGCCGTAACGACTTCCCCGGGGAGGGAAAGCGAGAGGACCCCTGTTCCGGGAGGCGGAACAGGGGTCCTCCGTTGTTCGGCGGGACCTGTCGGGCGTCAGCCGACCACGGTCCACGTGTCCTTGCCGTGCAGCAGCGCGCCGAGGTCGGCGGGCTTCGCGGCCTTCGCCTGGTCGACCTGTGCGCGTGCGGCGTCGTCGTAGGTGGTGCGTGCGGTGTTGCGGAACACGCCGGTGACGGTGTGTTGGAGGTCCTGGGTGGACAGGCGGGACAGGGCGAAGG
>NZ_JBHTLK010000534.1:0-593 GCF_042678885.1 Saccharothrix hoggarensis | reverse complement strand
GCCGCCTCCCACCGCGCACCGAACCCCTCCGCCGCCGCGCCCGTCCACCCGTCGGGCGGCGCGCCGGGAACGGTGAACGCGACCGCGCACCGCACGCTCGCCGCCGCCACCGCGCCCGCGTTGCCGGGCACGGGGTCGAACCCCAGGCCGCGGTAGTCAGTCATGGCGAAGCTCGTCGGCCCGCCGGGGCGTCTCGGCCAGCGCGCGCAGCTCGTCCGCGACCGCGTCCAGCTCCACGCCGCGCAGCGCCCGCGCCCACTCGGCGACCAGCAGCTCCACGGCCTCCGTGACGCCCTCCGGGCCGAGGTCGCCCACCGGGACGTCCACAGTGGACGCCGCGGCGCGCGCCTCGTCGGCCGCCTCCGCCGCCCTCCCGGCGAACGCGGTCAGCTCGTCCGGGTCGACGCGGTAGCCGTCGCTCATTCCCCGAGCACCGGCGGGAACGCGGGCGGCAGGTCGTCCAGCAGGTCGAGGCCGCTGTCGTAGCGGTTGCGGTGCTCGCCGTCCTCCTCGCGGTTGCCCGGCGCCATCGGCGGGTACATGCCGAAGCCCTGCGGACCTCCCGCGCCGACGGCCGGGCCGACCCCGCCGCG
>NZ_JBHTLK010000533.1:0-603 GCF_042678885.1 Saccharothrix hoggarensis | reverse complement strand
CCGGCCCGGCGTCCGTGCACTTTGTGGCCGCCGCCGTCGGGGATGTTGCCCAGCTTCTTGATGTCGACGTGGACCAGGTCGCCCGGCGCGGCGTGTTCGTAGCGCCGCACCGGTACGGCGGTGGCGCGGTCCAGGTGCGCCAGGCGGGCCAGGCCGAAACGGCGCAGCACCCGGTGCACCGTGGAGGGGTTCAGCCCGAGCAGGTAGGCGATGCGGGCCGGACCCCACCGCCGCGCCAGGCGGACCTTGACGATCCTGCGTTCGCGGCGGGTGGGCAGACGGCGGGGGCTGCGGTGGGGCCGGCTGGAGCGGTCGACCATGCCCGCCTCGCCCCACCGTCGGTAGCGGTCGGCCCAGCGGGCGGCGGTGGTCGGCGAGACCTGGAACCGCTCGGCCGCGCGTCGCAGCGGCCAGCGCTCGTCCACGACACACCGGGCCAGGCGCAGCCGGCCCGCCGGAGTCAGCGGTGCGTTAGCGTGGGTCACGAGGGCCTCCGTCGGCTCGGTGTAGACGTCGCAATCCACACCGAACCCGGAGGCCCTCCCTCATTCCAACATCATCCGACTACGTGTCGAACCGCCCACAACCTCCCAGGGCAGTACA
>NZ_JBHTLK010000532.1:0-608 GCF_042678885.1 Saccharothrix hoggarensis | reverse complement strand
ATCATCATCGCCGCCGTCGCCGCCGGCCCCGTCTCGGCCGAGGACCCCGGCGTCACCGCCGCTGCGGCCGTTCCCGCCGGCGCTCCCGCGGCCGACGGGCCGGATGACGTCCCCACCGGCACGACCCCCGCCGACCTGAGTGCCGATGGCACGAGGGTTGCCGAGCCGGGGGCCGACGACCTCGCCGTGCTGGTGCGGAGCGGCCAGGTGGCGGTGGTCCACCTGGACGAGGGACCGGACAAGGTCGTCGCCGTGCTGCGGCGCGTGCTGGGCAAGCCGGCCGGGGCCAAGGTGCACGCCGACGTGCCGCCGCCCGCGGTGTGGCCGAGGGTCCGGTTCCGGGCGCCCGAGCCGCGTCCGGTGATCGACCCCGGTTACGTGCTCGACTACCCGCTGCTCGCCGACGCGATCCACGAGGCGAACCGCGTGGTCGCCCCCGCGCTGCACGAGTGCGAGGTCGCCGCCCTCCGCTCGCGGGAGCGGTCGCGGCTGCTCGTGGTGCTCGCCACCGCCGCCGGGTTCGGCACGACGGTGGCCGCCGCGCTGCAGGTGTGGCTGCGGGGCGTGCCGTGGCCGGGTGTGCTGCTGGCCGTGTCCGGCGCGGCGGC
>NZ_JBHTLK010000531.1:0-614 GCF_042678885.1 Saccharothrix hoggarensis | reverse complement strand
GCGCCCGGCGCCGCCGTGCCGGGCGCGACCGCGGGCACGCCGAGCCGCTGCGCCAACGCCTGCGCGGCGGTGGCGGCGGCCGTGGCGGAGCGCGGCGTGTCGTACTTGGTGGGGTCGGCGCGCCCGCCGTCCAGCATCACCGGCTCGATCGGCGCGACGTACCCGTTCGCCACGTCGGCGGGGTCCCAGCCGGGCGCCATCCCGGAGGGCACGTACCGCGAGACGTCGTAGTGGACCTGGGTGACGGGCCCGGCGGCCCGCACCTGCGCGGCGAGGTCGTCGATGGTCGCCGCGCCGGGGTAGACCGTGGGCTGTCCCGCGGGCAGGGATGACAGGGTCGGGTCGCCGCCGCCGACCAGCACGACCGTGCCCGGCTGCGCGCCCCGCACGACCTTGGTCGACAGCTGGGACGTGTGGTCGAGCGCGAGCAGGGCCGCCGCCGCGGTGAGGACCTTGATCGTGGACGCCGGGGTCTGCGCCGTCGTCTCGCCCTGGCTCCACAGCGCCGTGCCGGTCGCCGGGTCGACCACCGAGCCGGCCACGGGGTCGAGCACGTCGTTCGCCGCCGGTCCGCTCAGCGCGGCCCGCACGCCCGCGGCGGTGTGCGGGGTGGC
>NZ_JBHTLK010000530.1:0-616 GCF_042678885.1 Saccharothrix hoggarensis | reverse complement strand
CGCGTGCGGGAGGTCCGGGCCGGACACGACAACGCGTCGGCCGTCGCCGGTGGGTTCGGCGGTCGCCGCGCGGTGCCACAGGGCGGCGGACGGCGCCACGGACACGGGACGGCCCAGGCAGCTCGGCAGGATCGGCCACGGCAGCTCGTGCAGCGGCCCCGTCGGCACGACCACGAGCGGCCGGTCGCCGACCCACGGCCGCAGCGGTTCCAGCAGCTGCGCGTCGAGCCGGAGCGCGGTCCGCTCGACGAGCGCGGTGAACGTCGTGGCGGAACCCAGCTCGTGGGCCAGGCGGCGCAGGCCGAACCGCAGCTCGCCGAGGCGGCGCTCGACGTCGGCGACCGCGGCGAGCCCGTGCAGCCGGACCCTCCCGTCCACGACCACGACGGCGTGCAGGCGACCGGCCACGTCGAGGTACTCCACCAGGGCGGCTTGGCCCAGTGCCGCGCCGAGCCGGGCGGCGGACGGCAGCGCGTCGGCGTCGGGCGCGAGTACCCCGGCGGCGTGCCGGGCCCGGTCGCGGACCGCTTCCTCCAGCTCGGCCTGGCGGCGCAGCAGGGGGAGCGGGTCGCGGTTCGGCGCCGCGAGGTCGACCACGACCTGGCGCAACCGAGAT
>NZ_JBHTLK010000529.1:0-636 GCF_042678885.1 Saccharothrix hoggarensis | reverse complement strand
GCAGGTCGATGTACTTGGCCACCAGCTCGTCGGCGAGCTTGCGCGGCACCGGCCGCGCCCAGCCGCGCGCGGCCTGCATCGCCAGGATCAGGTTGTCCCGCACGCTCAGGTCGGCCACGATGCCCTCGGCCTTGCGGTCCTCCGAGGAGAACGCGACACCGGCCTCGATCGCCGCCCGCGGCCCGGTCAGCCGCACCGGCTTGCCGTCCACGAGGACCCGGCCGGAGTCGGCCTTGTCCGCGCCGAACAGCAGCCGCGCCACCTCCGTGCGGCCCGAGCCGAGCAACCCGGCCAGCCCGACCACCTCACCGGACCGGATCTCCAGGTCGAACGGCGCGACCGACCCCTTGCGCCCCAAGCCCTCCGCGACCAGGAAAGCCTGGCCGGGCTTGCCCGAGCGGCGCTCGATCTCCTCCAGCAGGCCCATCTCACGCCCGAGCATCGCCGACACCAGGTCGATCCGGCTCAGCGCGGCCGTCGGGTGCTCGCCGACCAGCCGGCCGTTGCGCAGCACCGTGATCCGGTCGGAGATCTCGTAGACCTGCTCCAGGAAGTGGGTCACGAACAGCACCGCCACGCCCTCGTCGCGCAGCACCCGGATGATCCGGAACAGCTCCGCGACCTCGTCGGCGTCCA
>NZ_JBHTLK010000528.1:0-636 GCF_042678885.1 Saccharothrix hoggarensis | reverse complement strand
TGGACGCCGACGAGGTCGCGGAGCTGTTCCGGATCATCCGGGTGCTGCGCGACGAAGGCGTGGCGGTGCTGTTCGTGACCCACTTCCTGGAACAGGTCTACGAGATCTCCGACCGGATCACGGTGCTGCGCAACGGCCGCCTCGTCGGCGAGCACGCCACCGCCTCGCTCAGCCGCATCGACCTCGTGTCGGCGATGCTCGGCCGTGAGATGGGCCTGCTGGACGAGATCGAGCGCCGCTCGGGCAAGCCCGGCGAGACGTTTTTGCTGGCCGAAGGCGTGGGCCGCAAGGGCTCCGTCGCACCGTTCGACCTGGAGATCCGGGCGGGCGAGGTCGTCGGGCTGGCCGGGCTGCTGGGCTCGGGCCGCACGGAGGTCGCGCGGCTGCTGTTCGGCGCGGACAAGGCCGACTCCGGTCGCGTCGTGGTCGGGGGCAGGCAGCTGCGGCTTACCGGGCCGCGGGCCGGGATCGAGGCCGGTGTCGCGTTCTCCTCTGAGGACCGCAAGGCCGAGGGCATCGTGGCCGACCTGAGCGTGCGGGACAATCTGATCCTGGCGATGCAGGCCGCGCGCGGCTGGGCTCGGCCGGTGCCGCGCAAGCTCGCCGACGAGCTGGTGGCCAAGTACATCGACCTGC
>NZ_JBHTLK010000527.1:0-639 GCF_042678885.1 Saccharothrix hoggarensis | reverse complement strand
GCCCAGCAGCGGGTTGCACTCCACGATGAAGTTGATCTCACCGGCGGCCAGGGCGGTCATGCCGTCCTTCACCGCGTCCACCGTGATGATCTTGATGTCCTTGCCCGGCACCTTGCCCGCGGCCTTGATCGCCTCGATCGCGCCCAGGCCCATGTCGTCGTTGTGCGCGTAGACCACGTCGATCTGCGGCACCGACTTCAGGAACGCCTCCATGACCTGCTTGCCACCCGACCGCGTGAAGTCACCGGTCTGCGTCGCCACGATCTTCAGGTCCGACCCCGCGATCGCGTCCTCGAAGCCCTTCTTGCGGTCGATCGCCGGCGCCGCACCCGTCGTGCCCTGCAGCTCCACGACGTTCTTCGCACCCGCCGCGTTGGCCTTCAGCCACTCACCGGCCTTCTTGCCCTCCTCGACGAAGTCGGAGCCGAGGAACGTCTTGTACAGCGTGCTGTCGTCCGAATCGATCGCCCGGTCGGTCAGGATCACCGGGATGTTCGCGCGCTTGGCCTCCAGCAGCACCGTGTCCCAGCCCGTCTCCACCACCGGGCTGAACGCGATCACGTCCACCTTCTGCTGGATGTAGGACCGGATCGCCTTGATCTGGTTCTCCTGCTTCTGCTGCGCGTCGGAGAACTTCAG
>NZ_JBHTLK010000526.1:0-652 GCF_042678885.1 Saccharothrix hoggarensis | reverse complement strand
GCTCCAGCTCGGCGACGGTGGCGGCGAACGGGTCGGACTCGTCGGGGCCGGGCAGCGGAAGGGCCGTCGTGCTCATCGGGTCACCTCCAGTCGGCGCAGGTACAGCGGGGGACGTGACAGCGGGGAACGAGTGGAGCGGTGGGCGGTGCGGCGCAGCAGACTCACCAGCACGAGGGCGGGCACGCCGACCACCACCATCACGGCGGTCGGGTCTTCGGTCTGGGTGATCACGGCCCACTGGGTCAGGCCGATCAGCCCGGCGGTGGCCAGCAGCTTCCACAGCACGATCACCGGGACCACGGCCAGCGCGGCGAGCAACAGCAGCAGCGGGGCGGGTACGGTCGGCAGAAGGTCACTCATCGTCGGCGACCCCCGTCCGCTGCCGCTCGACCAGGCGGACGCGGTCGCGCAGGTAGGCCGGGGCGTCGTCCCAGGACCGGCCGGGGTGGGTGGACTCGTAACGGGCGCGGGCGGCGGGTTCCACCACCGACTTGTGCGCCGTCGTCGTGCTCGACATGCTTCAGCTCTCCTGACCCGCACCCCTCGGGTGCGGTGTTGGGGTGGACCGGACCGGCGGCGCGGTTCTTGGCGGGATCAGGCCGCCGGTCCGGGCGAAGTCAGTGCGCGAGGGTGATGCCGGCCTGCATGTACA
>NZ_JBHTLK010000525.1:0-673 GCF_042678885.1 Saccharothrix hoggarensis | reverse complement strand
GGTGGTCCGGGCTCGCCGCGCGGGTGGCCGAGGTGGGCGACCTGCACCGGACGTTCGAGGCGCGGGTGGCGGTCGCGGCGGACCGGGTCGCCGAGGTGGAGGCGGTGCGGGCGCGGGCGCGCGGGGTGCGGGTGGAGGTCGTGGCCACGATCGCGGGCATTCACCCGGACGTGCCGGGCACCGACGTCGCGGGGGCACTCGACGGGCTGCGGCGACGTTTTCCGGACGTGGTGGAATCGGACGTCGTGGCCGTCGAATCGGCGGTGGTCGTGGCGCTGGAACGGGCGCGCGGCGTGCTCGCGCACCTGACCGGGTCGCTGGACCGGCGGGCCGAGCTGCGCGGGCGGCTGGAGGCGTACCGGGCGAAGGCGGGCGGGCTCGGGTTCGGCGAGGACGCGGAGCTGGCGGCGCTGCACCGGCAGGCGCGGAACGTGCTGCTGGGCGTGCCGTGCGACCTGAACGCGGGCACGGTGGCGGTGCTGCGGTACCAGCGCGCGGTGCTGGCGAGGACGGAGGCCCGATGAGGACGTGTCCGCGCGCCGGCTGCGGCGGGGCGATCGACGACGACGGGTTCTGCGACGTGTGCGGCTTGGAGGCGCCGGTCCTGGCCGTGACCGCGCCCGCTCCCCCGCCCGAGGGCGCGCCGGCGGCCGGTGGTCGTGCGGCGGGCGGG
>NZ_JBHTLK010000524.1:0-683 GCF_042678885.1 Saccharothrix hoggarensis | reverse complement strand
CGGCGATCAGCGGCGCGGCGGAGTCGGCCAGCCGCCGCAGGCAGGCTTCGAGCCGCGCACCGTGCGCCTCGGTCCGCTGCGAGAGCTCCACCAGCGCCCGCGCGTCGGCGACGTCCTCCGACCCGGCGAGCCCGTCGAGCTGGGCGACCGCCGCCGTCTCCAGTTCCCGCGCCAACGTGGGGTGCGCGTCGAGCACGTCGCCGGGAGTGCCCGGCAGGTGCCCGGAGCGCAACCGGTCGAGCAGGTCCAGCGCGGTGAGCAGGTCGCGCAGCGTCCCGGCGGACGGCAGCACGGTCGCCGCGTCGTCCAGCACCTCGCCGACGACGTCGGGCAGGCCGCACCGGGCCGCGTCGACGAGGTCCGCCAGCACCTCGCCGGGTGTGTGGCCGTCCCGGCGGTCACGGTCGGCGCGGCGGGCGCGCAGCCGTCCGGACGCTGCCGCTTCCAGCGTCACGCCCCACATCCCGGCGACGGGCACGGTGGCCTCCGTCGCCGGGGTCCACGCCACGGTCCACCGGGTGGTCAGCGCGTCCGCGCCGCCGACGCCGGTCGTCTCCGTCTCTTGCCCGTAGGTCACACCGAGCACGGCGAACCGCCGCAACGCCACCTCGCGCCGCGCGTCCAGCGCCGACCGCGACGGGTCGAGCCGCAGCGACACGGGTTCCCGCGAGCCGGGGCCGGGC
>NZ_JBHTLK010000523.1:0-706 GCF_042678885.1 Saccharothrix hoggarensis | reverse complement strand
CGCGACCTCCTCGGGCGTGCCCGCGGCGTCCGCGTGGAGGCGTGCGCCGACCTCGGCGAGCCCCACCCCGCCACCGCGGAGTTCGCCGTCGCGGGCGGCGCTGCGCACGGCGCGGACGGCGCGTTCGACCCGGGGCGCTTCGGCGGCGTCGGCCCGGATGAGGCCCGCCGTGCCGCCGGCCGACACCCGACCGCCGTAGACCAGGGTCTCCCACGACGTGGCCACGACCTTCTCGGCGTGCCCGAACGACCGGGCCGTCGCCGTCTCCAGCAGGTCGGCGTCGAGGACCGTGCCGCCGACCACGGCGTGCAGCCGGGTCAGCCGGTCGTGGTCGGTGACGACCGCGACGACCGGCCGCTGCCCTCCCCGCTCCAGCAACACCGTGAGCGCCTGGTGCGACAGCTCCTCGCACACCACGAGCACGCCGTGGCCGGGGCCGACCTGGTCGACCGCGGACCCGACCCGGCCGGGCAGGTGGCCGCTCACGAGCAGCACCCGCGGCGCGACGAGCACCGCCTCGCGCCGCACCGCGTCGGTCACGAACAGGCTGGACGCGTAGCCGCTGTCGAACCGCACGCCCCGGCCGATCTCGTGCTCCAGCCCGAAGCCCCTGCCCTCCTCGACCAGCACCGGCCCGCGCGGCCCGGTCGCCGGGACGACCTGCCCGACGAGCGCGCCGACCTCCGCCGAGCCCGACGCGGTCGCC
>NZ_JBHTLK010000522.1:0-707 GCF_042678885.1 Saccharothrix hoggarensis | reverse complement strand
CCACGTCGACGACTGCTCCGGGTGGTGGCGGTGACGGCAGTGGGCCGTGGCCGACCGACTCGGGCAGCGTGCACCAGACGACGACGCGGAACGTGGGGACGTTCTTCGACGGTGGGATGAAGCGGTTCTACGGGATCGGGGACGGTGGTCAGGGCGAGGGTCAGGACCCGATGTTCGTGGTGGCCCACGGCGGCACGATCCAGAACCTGTTCATCGACGCGCCGGCGGGTGACGGGATCCACTGCGAGGGTTCGTGCACGATCCGCAACGTGTGGTGGAACGACGTGGGCGAGGACGCGGCGACGTTCAAGAGCCCGAGCGCGTCGGCGACGTACCTGGTGGACGGTGGCGGTGCGAAGTCCGGGTCGGACAAGGTGTTCCAGCACAACGGCGCCGGCACGGTGACGATCCGGAACTTCCAGGTGCACAGCTCGGGCAAGTTGTACCGGGCGTGTGGCAACTGCTCGACGTCGTACCAGCGGCACGTGGTGATGGACGGTGTCACGGCGCGCACGACGAAGGTGTTGGCGGGGATCAACACGAACTGGGGCGACACCGCCCGGTTCTCGCGGATCACGGTCTACGGCAGCACGGTGATCTGCGAGAAGTACCAGGGTGTGCCGAAGGGCAGCGAGCCGAAGAAGATCGGTGAGGGCGCGGACGGGAAGAACTGCTTCTACTCCGAGTCCGACATCACCAGGCGGTAG
>NZ_JBHTLK010000521.1:0-712 GCF_042678885.1 Saccharothrix hoggarensis | reverse complement strand
TGGCGCGGCGGCGGTGCTGGTGCCCGACGTCCGCGGCGCCATCGGCAGCGGCGCGGCCAGGTCGCCCACGTCGTTGCCGGGCCTCGGCTCGCGCGCCCCCAGGACGGCCAGCACCACCAGGGTGAGTGCCAGCGCCACGCCCGTGCTGAGCCAACCCCATCGCTTCACACCCATCAGGACGACGTGGGGCGCCCCGTGGTTGCGTCGGGTGACCGATCGGCCCGCGAGCGTGCCGATCAGCCACCTCCGTGGTCACCCCACCGGGGTGGCGATCACGACCTGGTTCTCCTCGTACCCCGTCTCGCCGCCGACCCACCGGCCGCCGCACGTCACCAGCACCAGCCGGTGCGCGCCCCGCGGCCCGAACAGCTCGACGGCCCGCGCCGGCAGGTCGTCCTTGCGCACCGCCTCGACCCGGCCGACCTCGAACGCGAACGTCCGGCCCGCCGCGTCGACCACGGTCACGCGCTGCCCGACCGCCGACCGCCACAGCTCGTCGAACGGCCCGGTCATGCCCTTCCAGTTCACGTGCCCGGCGAGCACCGTCGCGCCCTCGGCCGCGCCGAGGTCGACACCCCACCACGTGGCCTCGCCGACGCCCTCGGGCACCGGCAGCACGCCGTCCGCGGTGACCTCCTGCCGGACCAGCGTCGCCACCCCGCCCTCGGGCAGCCGCACGGTCCCCGGCCGCTGGCCCTGCGGCACGGCGGGC
>NZ_JBHTLK010000520.1:0-715 GCF_042678885.1 Saccharothrix hoggarensis | reverse complement strand
GCACTCCACGGCCAACCACCCGCCAGCCGCGTCCCCAACCTCACAGGACAGAACATCTAGCCCAGGGGGTCGGCGAACCGGAAGTGCCGGGCCACCGCCTCCTCGCACGCCTCCAGCGCCTGCGCCAGCCGCTGCTCGCGCGACCCGGTGACCAGCCGCCACGGCACGCCCCGCGCGGCCAGGCCGGTCCGGAACTCGTCCGTCATCCACGCGCGCAGGTGCTCGCCGTCCCGCCACCCGTCCTGCTCGAACGGCACGCCGACGTGGTCGGTCAGCAGGTACAGGGCGGGGCGGGGGGCGTCCGGCGCGATGTCCGGGTGCGGCGCGCCGAGGTACCGGTGGCCCCACACGGTCGCCGCCCACGGGTCGTTGTCGCACACGAGCACCGGCCCGGTCACGGCGGCGTCGGAGAGCTCCCGCTGCCGGCGCGCCACGTCCTGGAAGTCGCCGACCGTCCACACGAGATCGTCGACGGTCGCCGCCGGGTCGAACGCGCGGGCGGCGGCCAGCTTCAGCTCCGTGTGCTCGCGGCCGTACTCGGGCACCCAGGGCGCGTCCAGCGCCGCCGCCAGGTCGCGCGACAACGTCGTGGTGCCCGTGCTCTCCGCTCCCAGCACCACGATCCGGGCGCACAGCCCGACGCGGGTCGCCGGCGCGAGGTGCCGCCACCGTCCGCGCGGGTCGGCGCGGACCGCGGTGCCGGACACGGGGTGCG
>NZ_JBHTLK010000519.1:0-716 GCF_042678885.1 Saccharothrix hoggarensis | reverse complement strand
CGGACGCCGAGCCCGCCGTGGCGACCGAGCCCGAGGTGACGCGCCCCGCGCCGGCGGAGGGCCGCCCCACCGGCTTCCAGCCGACCGAGAGCTGGTCGAGCGAGCCCCGGCCCGCGGGCTTCCCGCCGTCGCGGACCGAGTCGGAGCCGTCGCAGCCGTCGCAGTCGCGTTCCGAGGAGTCGCAGCCCACCGGCTTCCAGCCGCCCGCGCCGCGGCTTCCCGAGCCGCAGCCGGCCCAGGCCCGTTCCGACGAGTTCCAGCCCGTCGAGTTCCACGCCGCCGCGACCGGCTCCGCCGAAGCCCCTGCCGACGCCGAGCCTGCCGACGCCAAGCCTGCCGACGCCGAGCCGGCCGAGCCCAAGGCGTCCGAGTCGCAGCCCGAGTCGAAGCCCGCCGAGGGCAAGCCGGCCGAGCCCAAGCCCGCCCAGCCGAAGCCGGGCCAGGCGAAGCCCGCCGAGGTGAAGAAGGACGAGCCGGCACGCCCGCGCAGCCTCTTCGAGCCGCTGCCCGACGACGAGGTGCTGGAGCCGGAGCCCGAACGGCCCCGCCCGGCGCCCCGCCCCGTGGGCAACGACCAGCCGTTCGTGCCCACGCTCGCGCCCGAGCTCCTGGCGGGCAACCCCGTGCCGATGACCGGCGCCGGCCTGCCGCAGCGCCCCACCCGCCAGGCGGGCACGCCGCGCACGCCGTCGCCCGCCCCGCTCGCGCCGAAGCAG
>NZ_JBHTLK010000518.1:0-716 GCF_042678885.1 Saccharothrix hoggarensis | reverse complement strand
GCGGCGGCGAGCCTGCCCCGCCCCGATCTGCCGCGCTCCGACCTGCCCTGGCCGGGTGGTGGCCACAGCCGTGCCGCCGCGGTCCGCAGGGACAGGGGGTTGCCGTCCGCGGCGGAGGCGAGCCTGCGGGCCTCGTGCGGCTGCTGCGCCACCCAGTCCTGCCCGACGAGCATGACCAGCAGCTCCCACGACTCGTCCGGCCGCAGGGGTTCCACGAACAGCCGGTGCGCGCCGTGCCGGACGACGAGGTCGTCCAGCGGGCCGCGGCCGGTGACGATCACGCGGCAGTGCGCGCCGCCGGGCAGCAGCGGCAGCACCTGGGCGCTGTCGGCGGCGTTGTCGAGGAACACCAGCACACGCCGGTGCGCGACGCTGCTGCGGTACAGGGCGACCTTCTCGGCGAAGTCCACCGGGATCGTCCGCACCCCCAGCGCCCGCAGGAACCGGTCCAGCACCGCGCCGGGGTCCACCGGCGCGCCGGTCCGGTCGTGCAGGTCGGCGTGCAGCTGCCCGTCGGGGAACCGGTCGGCGTTCCGGTGCGCCCAGCTCAGCCCCAACGCCGTCTTGCCCACCTCGCCCTCGCCCACCAGCACCACCGCGCCCGCGGTGTCCGGGCCGGGCCGCAGCGCCTCGTCGAGCAGGTCCAGCTCGGGGTCGCGGCCGGCGAACGGCAGCGGCTGCCGGGGCAGCTGCGACGGCGCGGTCACCACCACCGG
>NZ_JBHTLK010000517.1:0-731 GCF_042678885.1 Saccharothrix hoggarensis | reverse complement strand
GGTCGCCGCCGGGTACGCGTTGCTGCCGGCGGCGACGTCCGCGGTGAGCCAGGGCCGGCTGGACGTCGTCGTGGTGCACGTGATGACGCCGCTGGTGTTCGCGGGCGTGGTGGCCGTGCTGCGGGGCGGCTCGGGCACGTCGTGGCTGCCGGTGGCGTCGGGGACGGCGCTGGCGGTCGCCGCGGTCGGCGCGTTCTCGCCGTTCGTGCACGGGCTGGTGGCGCTGGCGGCGCTGGTCGGGTTCGTCGTCGTGCCGGGGCGGCACGGTGACGGGCGGCGGCGGGTGGCCGCGTTGTTCATGATCGTGCTGCTGCCGATGGCGCTGCTGCTGCCGTGGCCCGCGGTGGTGCTGCAGAACCCGTCCGTCGTGCTGCACGGCGTCGGCGCGTTCGTGGAGTCGCCCGCCGTGGGGCTGGTCGACCTGCTGTCGCTGCGGCCGGGCGGGCCGGGCGCGCTGCCGTTCGTCGGGTTCGTCGTGGTCGGGTTCGCGCTGGCGGCGCTCGTGCTGCGGCCGAGCCGGCCGATGCTGGCCGGGCTCGCCGTGGTGGTGCTCGGCGGGTTCGCGGTGATCGTGCTGCGGACGGTGTCGGTGACGCCGCTGCCCGGCGGCCCCGCGTCGCCGGGCTGGACCGGCGGGCCGCTGGTGCTGGTCGGCTGGGGCCTGCTGTGGGTGGTGCTGTCGGCGTTCCGGCGCGACGCGGACCCGGCGCCGCCGCGGTTCCGGCGGGTCG
>NZ_JBHTLK010000516.1:0-756 GCF_042678885.1 Saccharothrix hoggarensis | reverse complement strand
GCCACGAACGGCGCGGCGAAGCTCGTGCCCTGCCAGTACGCGTGGCCGCCCGCACGGGTCGCGCCCGCCACCGCCGCGCCGGGTGCGACGAGGTCCACGTAGTCGCCGACCTGCGAGCCCGCCACCCGGTCGCCGGCGATGTCGATCGCGCCGACGCCCAGCACCCCGTCGTACCCGGCGGGGAACGACGGGAGGCGGGAGCCGTCGTCCGGCTGGCGGTTGCCGACGGCGGCCACGACGACCGCGTCCATCGCCACCGCGTGCGCCACGGCGTCCCGCACGTACCGGTTGTCCTCCTGGCCCGCCAGCGACAGGTTGATCACCTTCGCGCCCTGGTCGGCGGCGTACCAGATGCCGCGGGCCAGCACCACGGGGTCGAGGGCGTTCACCGCGCCGGTGTCGCCGTCGAGGTTCCGGTCGGCGACCCGCACGGGCAGCACCCGCGCGCCCGGCGCGACCCCGTGGAAGCCGACGCCCTCGACCGGGTCGGCGGCGACGACGCTCGCCACGGCGGTGCCGTGCGAACCGCAGTCGAAGTCGCCCGGCAGGTCGCCGACCAGGTGGAAGTCCTGGCCCCGCTCGACCTTGCCCGCCGCGCCGAGCTGCGGGTGGTCGCGGTCCACGCCGGTGTCCACGACGGCGACGAGCACGCCGGCGCCGGTGCTGTGCGGCCACGCCCGCCGCACGTTGAGCGCCTGCTGCGCCCAGGGCAGCTCCCGGATCACCGGCCGCGCGGGCTCGGGGTCGTGGCAGGCG
>NZ_JBHTLK010000515.1:0-778 GCF_042678885.1 Saccharothrix hoggarensis | reverse complement strand
CGCAACCAGCACAGCAACCTGTGCCTGGACGACTACAACTGGGTCACCACGCCGGTGCTGGACGTGGCGGCACGTCTCCGCGCGGCCGGTCGGCCGGTCGAGGCGGCCGAGCCGAAGGCGGGCGCGGCCGTGCTGCTGGCCGGTCGCGGTGAGCGGGAGGCGGCGGACGCGGCGTTGCGCGAGGCGCTGGCGGGTTATGACGGGTTGGGCGCGGCGCACGACGTGCGCCGGGCCGAGGAGCGCGTGCGCCGGGTTCGGCGGGAGGCGTCGGGGGAGTGGTCAGCGGGATGACGGTGGCGGTTCGGGTCGAGCTGCTGGGAACGGTGCGCGCCTGGGCGGGCGAACGGGAGATCGCCCTGGGGTCGTCGCGGCCGCGCGCGGTGTTCGCGATGCTCGCGCTGCGGACGGGTGGCGTCGGCCGGGACGAGCTCGTGGCGGGCGTGTGGGGCGCCGACGCGCCGGCGACGGCCGAGGGCAGCGTCCACACGTACGTGTCGACGCTGCGGAAGGCCCTGGAGCCGGACCGGCCGCGCGGCACGCCGTCCAGCCTGCTGGTGTCGGTGGGGTCGGGGTACCGGCTCGTGCTGGAGGCCGAGGGCTCGGACGTCGAGCGGTTCGACGGGTTGCGCGACCGGGCCCGGCGGCAGCTGGCCGGCGGTGACCCGGAGGGCGCGCGGTCCTCCTTGGACACCGCGCTGGGCCTGTGGCGCGGCGAGCCGCTGTCCGGGCTGGCGGGGCCGTTCGCCGAAGCGGAGCGGCGCAGGCTGGCCGAGGCCCG
>NZ_JBHTLK010000514.1:0-788 GCF_042678885.1 Saccharothrix hoggarensis | reverse complement strand
GGGCGCGGACGGGAAGAACTGCTTCTACTCCGAGTCCGACATCACCAGGCGGTAGTGGTCGGCACTGCGACGGGCGGCGCGGTCGGGGGTGATCCCCGGCCGCGCCGCCGCACATGTCCCCCGAACCTCGTTGTCAGTGCCCTCAGTACCCCCCTCAGTACCCCTGAGACCACTGCCGCAGCGCCACCAGGACCACCACGACCAGCCCGACGGCCAGCAGGACGCCGAGCACGCCGCCGATGATCACGCCGGTGCCCACCGAGTTCCACGGCGGCCGGAACGCCTTCAGCACGGTCCCCACCCACCACCGCGCCGAGCGTGACGCCGATGAACGCGTACGCGTACTCGCCGCCGCGCCAGCCCAGCGCGTCGAAGTACTTGGCCCGGTAGGCGAGCACGATCACCGCCAGCAGCCCGAACGGCACGAGGAAACCGGCGAGCGCCGCACCGGGCCGTCTCCGCTTCCGCTGGTCGAGGTCGTCCACGCGCCCAGCCTGCCGTCCCGCCGCACGCCCGCGCATCCGTAGGACTACGGGGTCCCCGGCACGGCGGTCAGACCACGACGACCGGGCACGTCGCGTGGTGGACGATGGCGTGGCTCGTCGTGCCCGCCGTGAGCGTGTCGACGTCGCGGTGCTCGCGCGCGCCGAGCACCAGCAGTTCCGAGCCGGACGCCGCCGCGGCCAACGTCGCGCCGGGCGGACCCGACAGCACCTGGCCGCTCGCCCGCACGCCGGGGTGCGTCGCGGCGTGGACGGAGAGCAGCCCGCGCACCCGGTCGGTGAGCG
>NZ_JBHTLK010000513.1:0-789 GCF_042678885.1 Saccharothrix hoggarensis | reverse complement strand
AGCCGCACCAGCCACGGCGCGGCGCCCGGCTCCTCGACGAGCATCCGGCGCACGACCTCGTCGTCGTCCATCCGGTCGCGGGCGAACTCGGCCGCGCGGCCGGGCCCGCCGCGGGCGTGGACCAGCAGCAGCTCCACCCAGTCGTACTGCCCGGAGTGCAGCACCTCCTCGCGCGCCGCCAGGTCGGCCCGGTGCCGGCGCACGTGCTGCGCCGCCTCGGCGACCTCGCCGCCCAGCAGCGCCACCGTCGCCAGCACCGTGGACGCCAGCGGCACCAGGATGCGCAGGCCCCGGTCACGGGCGGTGGACAGGCCGCGGCGGGCGGCGATGCGGGCCTGCGCCGGCTTGCCCGCCTGGGTGAGCACCCTGGCCCGCGCGATGGTCCGCGCCGTGCTCGCGCCGGCCGTCACCGCCTCGTCGTCGCACGGGACGTCACCGGGACCGATCGGGCGGACCAGGCGTTCGGCCTGCTCGAACTGCCCCAGCGCGGACAGCTTCAGCGCGTACGACACGACCGCCTGCGACTGCCACCACGCGGTGGGCCGGTCGAGCTCCCAGCGCGTCGACTCACGACCCCAGTACATGCTCTCGGCGAGGTTCCCCGCGTTCCACTCCAGGCACGAGTGGACGGTCGCCGCCATCACCACGTCCGCGTCGCTCGGCTGCCGTTCCCGCGCGGTCAGCACGGACAGCGCGTGCGGGCCCGCCCGGTTGCCGGTGGCGAAGTACAGCGACAGCAGCCGCCCGGCGGCGGCCAGCCGGCGCAGCGGCTGGGGCGCGCCGGTGGCG
>NZ_JBHTLK010000512.1:0-794 GCF_042678885.1 Saccharothrix hoggarensis | reverse complement strand
CCGCGGACATCGGCCTCAAGGGCATGATCGTCACCGACGCCGACGGCAAGCAGGTCGAGGGCTTCCAGGTCCACCTCGGTGGCGGGCTCGGCCTGGACGCCGGGTTCGGCCGCAAGCTGCGCGGCCACAAGGTGACGGCCACCGAGCTGTCGGACTACGTCGAGCGCGTGGTGCGCAACTTCGTGGCCAAGCGAGAGGCGGACGAGCGTTTCGCCCAGTGGGTCGCCCGCGCGGACGAGGGTGATCTGAAATGAGCGAGCGGGCCACCCCCTTCTACTGCCCCTACTGCGGCGACGAGGACCTTCGTCCGCAGGAGGAGCCCAGCTACTCGTGGCTGTGCTCCGCCTGCCGCCGCGTGTTCACCGTGAAGTTCGTTGGTCTCAACCTTCCTCAGGAGGTGCAGCGATGACCGCCCCCACCAGGGTCGAGGAACTGAAGGTGATCGCCGAGGCCGCTTCGGTCGAGCTGGCGGAGGCCAGTGCCGAAGAGGCTCTCGCGTGGACCGCCCGGACGTTCGGCGAGAGCTGGATCGTCGCGTCGAACATGCAGGACGCGGTGCTGATCGACCTGGCGTCCAAGGTGAAGCCGGACGTGGACGTGCTGTTCCTGGAGACCGGCTACCACTTCGCCGAGACGATCGGCACGCGTGACGCGGTCGACCTGGTGTACCCGGACGTGCACATCGTGAACGCGGCGGCGGAGCAGTCGGTGGCCGATCAGGAGGCCGAGTTCGGTCTGTTGAACCAGACCGACCCGACCAGGTGCTGCCAGTTGCGCAAGGTCATCCCGTTGCA
>NZ_JBHTLK010000511.1:0-800 GCF_042678885.1 Saccharothrix hoggarensis | reverse complement strand
CGCGCCGTAGCGGGTGACGAGCCGGGCCGGCCCGGTCGGCGGTCCCGCGCCCACCAGCGGCAGGTCGGCCGTCCGCGAGCGGGCGGTGGTGAGGCCGGTGGCGTCCACGGCGTCCGCGGCCATCCGCCGGTACGTGGTGAGCTTGCCGCCGACGACGGTCGTGACGCCGTCCGCGGTCAGCACGGCGTGCCGGCGGGAGAGGTCGGCGCTCGGCCCGCTGCTCGTGTCCAGCAGGGGCCGCAGGCCGGCGAACGCGCCGAGGACGTCCGCCGGCGTCACCGGTCGCTCCAGCACCGACGACGCCACGCCCAGCAGGAAGTCCACATCGGACTGGGGCACGGTCGGGACGTCCGGGATCGGCCCGTCAACGGGTTCGTCGGTCAGTCCGGTGTAGACGCGGTCGTCGCGTTGCGGCAGCAGCAGGGCGTACCGGTTGCGCGCGCCCGGCACCGGGACGGTGAGCGCCGTGCCGCCCAACCCCAGCGTCGACGCGGCCAGCACGAGGTGCGAACCCCGCGACGGCCGCAGCTTCACGTCCACCAGCTCGCCCGCCCACACGCCGGCCGCGTTCACCACGGCCCGCGCCCGCACGTCCAGCGACGTGCCGGTCAGCCCGTCGACGACCCGCGCGCCGTGCCCGGTCAGGGCCGTCGCCCTGGCCCGGGTGACGATCCGCGCGCCGAACCCGGCGGCGGTGCGGGCGAGGGCGTCGGCGAGCCGGGCGTCGTCCACGAGCTGGCCGTCGAAGCTCAGCAGCCCGTCGCGCAGGTCGGACCGGCGCAGGCCGGGCGCGAGGGCCA
>NZ_JBHTLK010000510.1:0-803 GCF_042678885.1 Saccharothrix hoggarensis | reverse complement strand
CTCGGCGGCGGGCCGGTGCGGGCGGCGGAGCTGGCGTTCAGGGCGGTCGCGGCGGCGGTGCGCGCGGGCGTTCCGGTGGACCTGGAGTTCCCGCCGGTCGAGGTGTTCTCGCTGCCGTCGCTGGGTGTCGTCGTCGGGCCGGGGCTGACGTGGTCGCCGTTGCCGGAGGTCGACCTGGGCGGGCACACGCTCCAGGTGGACGTGTGGGCGGGCGGCGGGGTGCCGGCCGAGCTGCCCGTCGAGCCGTCACCCGACCTGCGGCGGTGGCGCGACGCCCTGCGGGCCGCGTGGAACCTGCTGACGCGCGACCACCCGGCGTTGGCGGCGGAGGTGGCGCAGGTCGTCTCGGTGGTCACGCCCATGCCGTCGTCGCCGTCCGGGACGAGCAGCGCGACGCTGGCCGACGCGTTCGGGTGCGTGTTCCTGTCGCCGACACCGGACGCGGAAACGCTCGCCGTGACGCTCGCGCACGAGGCGCAGCACAGCAAGCTGGCCGCGTTGATGGACTTGTTCCCGCTGGTCCGGCCCGACGTGGACGCGCTGTTCTACGCGCCGTGGCGGGAAGACCCCCGGCCCGCCGCCGGTCTGCTGCACGGCACGTACGCGCACCTCGGCGTGGCCGGCTTCTGGCGCGACCGACCCGGCGAGGCGGCGCAGGTCGAGTACGCGCGCTGGCGGTCCGCCGCCCTGATCACCGCGGAGGCGCTGCTGGCGGGCGGCGTGCTCACGCCCACCGGCACGTGGTTCGTCCGGGAGGCGGCCGACGTCCTGCGCGCCTGGTGCGCCGAGCCCCTGCCCCCGGC
>NZ_JBHTLK010000509.1:0-831 GCF_042678885.1 Saccharothrix hoggarensis | reverse complement strand
TGCTCGCGGCGGCCGTGGACGAGGTGCGCGGCCTCGTCGCGGCGGGCGGGCCGCACTGGGCGCACGACGCGGCCGACCGGCTCGGCGGCCTGCACCTGCTCGCGCGCCTGGCCGAGTCACCCGATCCGGTGGTGCGGCGGCGGTTGGGCTTCTCCGTGGCGGAGGAGGAGGTGCGCGGCGGCCCCGGCTGGTCCGACCAGTGGGTGCCGCTGCTGAAGCTCGAATCGGACGACGGCCTGGTGCGGACCGTGCGGCAGTGGGCGTGGGGGCGTTCGCACGGCTGGGTGATGGCGATCCGGCACGCGGCGGGCGGCGCGCGTCCCGTGCCGCCGTTGGCGCACGGCGTGCCGGTGCAGGGGGTGGTGCACCCGTACCCCGGCGTGCCGCCGCACCGGGTCGCGGTGGGCGGCGCGCTGGTGGAGCGGCCGGCGGAGCCCGTGCCGGCGCCCGAGTCGTGGCAGGCCGCGCTGGCGGGGCTGGAGGAGCCGCTGAAGGCCGACCCGTGGCAACGCCTGCACCCGCTGGGGTGCGCGGCGGTGCGGGTCACCGAGGACACCGGGCACCTGGTCGACGGCGCGGGCCGCGGCCTGCGGGTCCGGGCCGACCTGGCGCTGGACCAGGCGCTGGCCGTGACGGGCGGCGAGCCGTTCGACGCGTGGGGCCTGTGGAACGGCCGCGAGCTGCGCCTGGGCGCGGTGGCCGAGCCCGGCCGGGCGCCGGAGGTGGTGGGATGACGCTCCACGCGGAGTGGGACGAGGCCGTGCGGGCGGCGCTGGTCGGCGCGGGACGGGCGGGCACCACGCCGTCCGCGCTGCTGGACCGGGTCGCCGC
>NZ_JBHTLK010000508.1:0-832 GCF_042678885.1 Saccharothrix hoggarensis | reverse complement strand
GGAGCAGCTCGATGAGCCGTGAAGACGTCCTGGTCTCGGCCGCTTGGTCCGAGGAGAACCTCACCACGCCCGGCGTGGTGTTCGTGGAGGTGGACGAGGACACCACCGCCTACGACGGGGGTCACATCCCGGGCGCGGTGAAGATCGACTGGAAGAAGGACCTCCAGGACCCCGTCCGCCGCGACTTCGTCGACCGGGCCGGTTTCGAGAAGCTGCTCTCCTCGCGCGGCATCGCCAACGACGACACCGTCGTCCTCTACGGCGGCAACAACAACTGGTTCGCCGCCTACGCCTACTGGTACTTCAAGCTCTACGGCCACCAGTCCGTCAAGCTCCTCGACGGCGGCCGCAAGAAGTGGGAACTCGACGGCCGCCCCCTGGACAAGGAGGTCGTGGTCCGCCCCGAGACCACCTACACCGCCCAGGAGCAGAACCTCGCCATCCGCGCCTTCCGCGACGAGGTCGTCGACTCCATCGGCAACAAGAACCTCGTCGACGTCCGCTCCCCCGACGAGTTCTCCGGCAAGCTCCTCGCCCCCGCCCACCTCCCCCAGGAGCAGGCGCAGCGCGCCGGCCACATCCCCAGCGCGATCAACGTGCCGTGGAGCAAGGCCGCCAACGAGGACGGCACCTTCAAGTCCAACGAGGAACTCGCCGAGATCTACGGCGAGGCCGGCTTCGACGGCTCCCGCAAGACCATCGCCTACTGCCGCATCGGCGAGCGCTCCTCCCACACCTGGTTCGCCCTGCACGAGCTCCTCGGCCACGAGGACGTCAAGAACTACGACGGTTCCTGGACCGAGTACGGCTCGCTCATCGGCGTCCCCGTCGA
>NZ_JBHTLK010000507.1:0-858 GCF_042678885.1 Saccharothrix hoggarensis | reverse complement strand
GACGACAGCGTGCCCTCGAACGAGATCAGCGTCTGGATGGTGCCCAGCACGAGCACGCCGACCACCGAGCCGATCACGAACCCGACGCCGCCGGACAGGAGGCTGCCGCCCACGACCACCGCGGCGATCGCGTCCAGCTCCATGCCGACCGCGTGGAGGCTGTAGCCGGACAGCATGTAGAGGCTGAACAGCAACCCGGCCAGCGCCGAGCAGAACCCGCTGATCACGTACACGCCGATCTTCACGCGCGCCGTGGACAGGCCCATCAGCCGTGCCGACGTCTCGCTGCCGCCCACCGCGTACACCGTGCGCCCGAACCGGGTCAGGTGCAGCACGTACACCGCGGCCAGCACGGTCACCAGCGCGATCACCACGCCGTAGGTGATGGTCACCCCGCCGGGCAGCTCCACCGAGCCCGTGGCCAGGTCGCGGAACGTCGGGTCCTTGATGGACACCGACTCCACGCTGATCACGAAGCACAGGCCGCGGGCGAGGAACATGCCCGCCAGGGTCACGATGAACGGCTGCACGGCGAACCGGTGGATCACCCAGCCCATCGCCAGGCCGAGCCCGGACCCGGTCGCGAGCACGGTGATGACGACCAGCCAAGCGGGCCACCCGGCCTGCAGCGCCGCCGCCGCGATCATGGTCGACAGCGCGACCACCGACCCGACCGAGAGGTCGATGCCGCCGGTGAGGATCACGAAGGTCATCCCGACCGCGAGGACGATCAGGAACGCGTTGTCGATGAACAGGTTCGCCATCACCTGTCCGGAGGCGAACCCCTCGTACCGCGCCGAGCCCACGCCGAACGTCGCCACGAACACCACGAAGGTCGCGATCACCGGGAGGAACCGC
>NZ_JBHTLK010000506.1:0-872 GCF_042678885.1 Saccharothrix hoggarensis | reverse complement strand
GCGAAGCCGCCGCCGCCCGCGCCGCCGCCCTGGCCGACACCGTCGTCGTCGCCGACGCCCGCGACCCCGTGGCCGTCGCCGACGCCGTCGGCGCACCCGCCGACGTGACCGTCGTGTGCGTCGACGTCCCCGGCTGCGAGCACGGCGCGATCCTCGCCACCGCCGACGGCGGCACCGTCGTGTTCTTCTCCATGGCCACCTCCTTCCCGGCCGCCGCGCTCGGCGCGGAAGGGCTCGCCGCCGACGTCGAGATGATCGTCGGCAACGGCTACGTGCCCGGCCACGCCGCGTTCGCCCTCGACCTGCTGCGCGCCGAACCTGCCGTGCGGGCGCTGTTCGAGCACCGGCAGACTCAGCAGGCGTGACTACCGTGAACGGCGCCCCCGGGGCGACGCGCCTGCTCGTGGGGGGACGCATCCACTCCCCGACCGCACCCGACGCCACCGCGATGGCGATCACCGACGGCACCGTCGTGTGGCTCGGCCAGGACGCCGCCGGGCGCGCCCTGCACCCCGACGCCGAAGTGGTCGAGCTGGACGGCGCGTTCGTCGCGCCCGCGTTCGTGGACGCCCACGTGCACGCCACCGCCGCGGGCCTGATGCTCACCGGCCTCGACCTCACCGGCTGCCGCTCCCTCGCCGAGCTGCTCGACGCCGTGCGCGCCGCCGACGGCCCCCTCATCTGGGGTCACGGCTGGGACGAGACGCGCTGGCCCGAGAACCGGCCGCCCACCAGGGCCGAGCTGGACGCCGCCGGCCGCGGCGCGCGGGTCTACCTGTCCCGCATCGACGTGCACTCCGCGGCCGTGTCCACCGCCCTGGTCGACCTCGCGCCCGCCGCCCGCGACGCCGACGGCTGGTCGCCCGACGGGC
>NZ_JBHTLK010000505.1:0-887 GCF_042678885.1 Saccharothrix hoggarensis | reverse complement strand
CGTCCGCCGGCGCGCCGGCCAGCCGTGACGCCAGGCCGTCCTGGGCGGCGGCGCTGAGGTCGAGGCCGAACTGGGCGGACGCGTCCACCAGGTGGCCGTCCGGGTGGCCCTGGGGCTCGAACCGCAGGCCCGCGGCGAACGTCTCGTCCTCGGACGGCGGCGGGAGCTGGCGGGCCGGTTGCCGGCTGGGCGGCGGCAGCGTGCCGCCGGGGAACATGCCGAGCAGGAACACCGCCACGGCCTCGGTGGCCGGTTCCGCGGTGCCGCCCGGACGGACCGGGGGCGTGGCGGCGGGGGCCTGCGGTTCCGCGGGCAGGACCGCCGTCGACGGGGCGGGGAGGAGCGGGGAGCCGGCCGTGCTGTCACGGCCGCCGACGCCGAACGCGATGGGGACGACCGCGAAGCCGAGCAGCGCGTCCTTGCCGGTCGGGGCGGCGGCGTCCTTCGCCGGGACGTTCCCGGGCACGCCCTCGCCGCCCCTGGCCTGACCGTCACCCTTGGGCTGGCTCTCGCCCTTAGGCTGGCCGTCGCCCTTGGCCTGACCGTCGCCCTTGGCCTGACCGTCACCCTTCGGCTGGCCGTCGCCCCTGGTCTGGCTCTCGCCCTTGGGCTGGGCGTCGGTCCGGGCCTGGCCGTCCGCCTTGGCGGCGGTCTCCGTCTTCGCCGAACCTGCGCCGGCGTCCTTGGCCTGGCCCTGACCGCCTTGGCCCTGTCCTTGCCCCTGACCGGGTTGGGTGGTGGTCTGACCGGGCTGCGACGCGACCTGCGCGGCACGGGCCTCGACCTTCTGGGCCGCCTGCTGGGCCGGGGCCTGGGTGTTCGCGGCGGTGTTCGCGGCGGTGTTCGCGGCCGGGGTCTGGGCGGCGGCCGGGGTCGCCGCGGCCGGT
>NZ_JBHTLK010000504.1:0-893 GCF_042678885.1 Saccharothrix hoggarensis | reverse complement strand
GGCTGCGCGCCCGGTTGCGGCGACTGGGCGGGCGGTTGCGCGGGCGGCTGCTGCTGCGCCGGCCACTGCTGTGGCGGCTGGGACGGACGGGGCTGCTGGGGGGTCAGCGGGGACGGCACCGGAGGCGGCCCGACCGGTCGTGGCGGCGGCCAGCCACCTGGCGGCGGTGGTTGCGTCATCGCTGGTCGTCCCCCATATCGCGGATGCCCGAATCAGCACAAGAGCTTAGGCGAACTCCGCTATTCTCCGCGGCCGTGTTGAAAAACTGGGGAGCGGCGGCGATCTGCTTGGCCGCGCTGTGCGCGGGCGCCGCCACAGCGTCGGCGCAGCCGAGCACGGCCGGTCTGCCCGGGACGGTCGGCGCCGACGTGCGGCTGAAGCTGGAGCGCGACGGCAGGCTGACCGTGACCGAGGTGGTGACGGTCCCCGACGGCACGGCGGCCACGCGGGTCGTCCCCCTGCGCGTCCCCGTCGGCGACGGCCGCGACCGCGTTTTCCAGGTCGCCGACGTGTCCGTGGACGGCAAGGGCACGGCCTCGGCCTCCTCCTCGGCCGACGAGCTGACGATCGCGCTCCAGCCGGGCACGTCCACCGTCAAGTACTCGGTGGTGGGCGCGGTCTCCCAGATCGGCGACACCCTGGAGCTGCGCTGGCAGCCCGCGAGCGGTTGGGACGCCCCGCTCGACTCGGTGAAGGTCTCCGTCATCACGCCGGACGTGCCGAAGTCGGTGAACTGCCTGGCGGGCGAGCCGGGCACGGCCAAGCCGTGCACCACGGCCGAGCTGGGCGACGGCCGCGGCGTGCGGGCGACCGAGATCGGCCTGGGCGCCGGCGAGCGGGTCGAGGTGGCGGTCGGGCTGCAGGAGGGCGCCGCGCCGGCGAACGCGCGGGTC
>NZ_JBHTLK010000503.1:0-896 GCF_042678885.1 Saccharothrix hoggarensis | reverse complement strand
ACGGCGGCGAGGCCGGCGGGCACGTCCGCGGCGACCAGCCCGACTTCGGCGCTCGTCGCGCCACCCGCCCCGTACACCGAGTACGGCAGCGCGGTGAGCGTGAACCGGCCCGCGGCGGAGGTGTCCACCAGGACCTCGCCGCGCTCGCCCGGCGCGAGCAGCACCTCGGTCAGCTCCACCGGCCGGTCGACCAGGCCGCCGTCGGTGGCGATGAGGTGCAGCGGCAGCCGCGCGCCGGCGCGGACCGCGCCCAGGAGCAGGTGGTCGCCGGCGGTGGCGTTGAGCAGGCGGAGCCGGGTGAGGCCGCGGTTCGGCGTGAACACCGGCCGCACCGCGCCGTTGACGGCGATGTCCCGGCCGACCCTGGTGAACATGAGCAGCCGGTCGTCCCAGTCGGCGTGGTCGGCCGGCCCGGCGACCACGATCGGCCCGGCGAGGCCCGCGAGCAGCTGCCGCTCCACGTCGCCGTGGGCGTGCGGGTGGTACCAGTAGGTGCCCGCCGTGCCTTCGGGGACGGTGAACTCCTGCACGCTCGTGCCGCCGGGTTCGAGGTGGTCCAGTGGCGCGTCCACGGCGGGCGGCAGCGGCAGGCCGTGCAGGTGCAGGCTGCTCGGCGCGTCGAGGTCGTTGCGGAACGCTAGGCGGACCCGGTCGCCCTCCTTCAGCTTCAGCAGGGGTGTGCCGCCGTTGTAGCGGAGGCCCGCGCCGGCGGGCGCGGCCACGAGGTCGCCGCGCAGCACGCCGTCCGGTCCGGCGCGCAGCGGCAGGGGAGCGAGGTCGGGGAGGGCGGCGGTGAAGTCGGGTGCGGCGAGGGCGGAGCGCACGACGGGCACCAGCGCGCCCGCGCCGAGGGCCACGACGGCCGCCCCGGCGGCGAGCAGCACCGTCCGGGGTGG
>NZ_JBHTLK010000502.1:0-908 GCF_042678885.1 Saccharothrix hoggarensis | reverse complement strand
TGGGCGCTGGGCTACCGCGAGCCGCTGAACCCGAACGAGCGGAGCAAGAAGGACGACAACCCGCTCAACGTCCGCTCGCGGATCGAGAACATCTACGCCCACGGTGGTTTCGACTCGATCGACCCGGCGGATCTGCGTGGTCGTTTCCGCTGGTACGGGTTGTACACGCAGCGCAAGCCGGGGATCGACGGCGGTCGGACGGCGACGTTGGAGCCGGAGGAGCTGGACGACGAGTACTTCATGCTCCGGGTCCGGATCGACGGCGGTCGGTTGACGACGCAGCAGTTGGCGTTGATCGGTGAGTTGTCGCAGACCTATGCGCGGGACACGGCGGACATCACCGACCGGCAGAACGTGCAGTACCACTGGATCCGCATCGAGGACGTGCCGACGATCTGGCGCAAGCTGGAGGACGCGGGCCTGACCACGATGGAGGCCTGCGGGGACAGCCCGCGCGTGGTGCTCGGCTCGCCGGTGGCGGGGATCGCCGAGGACGAGGTGGTCGACGGCACGCCGGCGATCGACGAGATCCTGCGCCGCTACATCGGCGACCCGCGCTTCTCGAACCTGCCGCGCAAGTTCAAGACGGCGATCTCGGGGTTGCCGGACGTGGCGCACGAGATCCACGACGTGGCGTTCGTCGGTGTGGACCACCCGGAGTACGGTCCGGGTTTCGACGTGTGGGTCGGCGGTGGTCTGTCCACCAACCCGATGATCGGCAAGCGGTTGGGCGCGTGGGTGCCGTCCGACGAGGTGCCGGACGTGTGGGAGGGCGTGATCAGCGTCTTCCGTGACTACGGCTACCGGCGGTTGCGGCATCGTGCGCGGATCAAGTTCCTGGTCGCCGACTGGGGTCCCGAGAAGTTCCGCCAGGTGCTGGAGGACGAGTACCTCAAGCGCAAGCTCGT
>NZ_JBHTLK010000501.1:0-918 GCF_042678885.1 Saccharothrix hoggarensis | reverse complement strand
AGGTGTACCGGCAGTACATCGCAGTTCAGCGGGATGCGTCGTACCGTCGAGACCGTGGACGACAACCGAGCCGAAGTGCGCGACTTCCTCACCTCGCGGCGTGCCAAGGTCACGCCCGAGCAGGCCGGCCTGCCGACCGCGGGGCAGCGCCGCGTCCCCGGGCTGCGCCGCACCGAGGTGTCCGCGCTGGCCGGGATGAGCGTGGAGTACTACTCGAAACTCGAGCGCGGTCAGCTCGCCGGGGTCTCCCCCGGTGTGCTGGAGGCAGTCGCCCGCGCCTTGCGACTGGACGACGCCGAGCGCGCACACCTGCTGCGCCTGGCTCAGGAGGCCAACGGCAGCGGTGCACTGCTGCGTCCCACCCGCAAGCCGAAACAGCGCGCGATCCGGCCCAGCCTGCGGTGGTCGCTCGACAGCGTCACCGCTCCGGCGATCGTCGTGAACCTGCGTCAGGACCTGCTCGCCGCGAACCTGCTCGGCCGGGCGATGTACAGCGACGTCTACACCGACTCAGCCGGTGTGCCGAACTTCGGCCGGTTCACCTTCCTCGACCCTGCCGCGCGCCGCTTCTACCCGAACTGGAACCTCGCCGCCGACATGCTCGTGGCCAACCTGCGCACCGCCGCGGGCGTCGACCCGCACGACAAAGCCCTGCACGACCTCGTGGGCGAGCTGTCCACCCGCAGCGACGAGTTCCGCCGCCGCTGGGGCGCGCACAACGTCCGCATCCACGGCACCGGCAGGAAAACCTTTCACCACCACGTCGTCGGAGACCTCGACCTGGCGTACGAGAGCACGGAACTGCGGGCCGAGCCGGACCTCACCATGACGATCTACGCCGCCGAACCCGACTCGCCGACCGCGCAGGCGCTGTCGCTGCTCGCCTCCTGGGCAGCCTCCGAGACCGGCATCGTGCCA
>NZ_JBHTLK010000500.1:0-953 GCF_042678885.1 Saccharothrix hoggarensis | reverse complement strand
GTCGAGCCGTCCGGGCAGTTGGTCCGTCTCACGTTCTGGAGTGGGTATGCCGGGCCCAACGCCTCGGCGTTGGAGTCGATCGTGGACGAGTTCAACGCGGCCAACCCGGGTGTGCGGATCGAGATGAGTTTCATGCCCTGGGACGTCTTCTTCCGCAGTCTGTTGCAGGCGTACTCGGCGGGCGGCGGGCCGGACCTGGCCGCGTTCGACAGCACGCGGGTGGCGCAGTACGCGAAGAAGGGCGTGTTGGCGCCGGTGGACGACTGGTTCGCGGCGGATCCGGCGTCGAACGTGCTGGTCACCGCGGCCACCGAGGCGGTCGCGTACGACGGCCGCAAGTACGCCGTGCCGATGACGTTCACCAGCCTGAAGTTGCACTACAACCGGGAGTTGTTCACCAGGGCGGGGTTGGATCCCGACCGGCCGCCGACGACGTGGGACGAGTGGCGTGAGGCGATGACCCGGTTGACGGTGGACCGGGACCGTGACGGGAGGCCCGAGCAGTACGGTCTGGCGCTGCCGGACCACGACACCACGCCGACGTGGCCGATCGCGTTGTGGGGTGGCGGTGGTGACGTGTTGGAGGCCGACGGCCGCAGGTCGGCGCTCACCCGTCCGGAGTCGGTGTCCGCGGTGCGGACGTGGGTGGATTTGATCCGGGAGGAGCACGTGTCGCCGATCGGGCTCAGCGGCCTGGAGGCGGAGGCGGCGTTCAGCCGGGGCGAGGCGGCGATGGTGATCACCGGGCCGTGGGCGATCAGCGGTTTCCAGGAGGCCGGGGTGGACTTCGACGTCGCGCCGGTGCCGGCCGGGCCGGTCACGCAGGCCACGTTCGGCGCGACGACGTCGTTGGCGCTCAACGCGTCGCTCTCGCCGGCGGAGAAGGCGGCCGCGCACGCCTTCCTGTCGTTCTGGGTCAGCGAGGGGGCGCAGGAGCACTGGATGGAGCGGTC
>NZ_JBHTLK010000499.1:0-984 GCF_042678885.1 Saccharothrix hoggarensis | reverse complement strand
CTAGACGAGTAATGCGTAAGTCGGTCAGTGGTCGTAGGCGGTCAGGGACCGGGTGACAGGTTGGCCGGTGGCTCGGTTGTGCCAGATGGCGGCGGTCAGGGCGAGGATGCGTTGGGCGATGCGGACTCCGACGCCGTCGATGGTGCGTCCGCCGTGTTGCTCCAGGTTCAACTGGCCCTTGAGCGTGTCGTTGACGGACTCGATGAGTTGGCGGATGGACTTGAGCAGTGGTTCGCCGGGGTGCGGCTTGCGGTTGCGGTAGGACGGTCGGATCAGTCGGACGCCCCGCTCGGCCAGGAACCGGTCGAGTTCGGCGGAGACGTAGCCCTTGTCGGCGATGACGAGCAGGCCGGGGCGGTCGTCGAGCAGGCGGGGTTCGTGGTCGCAGATCGCCATGAGCACCTGCCGCTCGTCGATCTTCGGGTCCGCCAACGCCCAGGTGATCGGCAGCCCGGCTGGGGTGCAGACCAAGTGCAGCCGCAATCCCCAGAACCAGCGCGAGTGGGAGCGGCAGAAGCCGTATTTCGCCCAGCCGGCCAACTCCGAGCGCTTGACCGTTGGCCGGGAGCGTCCGCATTCGACCGGGGTGGAGTCGACGATCCAGGTGGTGTCGGTCCACAGGTCGGTGTCGGCGGCCAGCCAGCGCGTGACCTGCTTGACCAGGGGTAACGCGGTGCGGAGGCGGCGGTTGTAGCCGGACTGGCCGGGCAGGTAGCGGAACGCGCCGGGCATCCGGGCGGGCAGGAACCGCAGCCATCGGGCCTCGGAGGTGAACCCGAGTAGCGCCTGGGCCACCGCCAGGGTGACCAGCTCGGCGTCGGTGAGCTTGGGCGGCCTGCCCATCCGACGCCCGCCGGCGAGGTGGTCGTCGATCTTCACGTAGAGTGCGGTGAGAAGGGTGTTCAGGTCGGTCGTCACAAACTGATCTTGAACACCCTTCGTCCGTCTACAGCCACCGCCTCGACTTACGCATTACTCGTCTAG
>NZ_JBHTLK010000498.1:0-990 GCF_042678885.1 Saccharothrix hoggarensis | reverse complement strand
CTAGCGCGTGTTTCAGATGTGGCGTAGCCAAATGTTGATGGCGGCGACGTGGACGGTGGCCTGGTAGCGGACGGCGAGTTTGTCGTAGCGGGTGGCCACCGCCCGGTGCTGTTTGAGCAGGTTGATGCCGCATTCGACGGCGTGGCGCTGTTTGTAGATCTCCCTGTCGATCGTCGGTGGCCGCCCGCCCGCGGAGCCTTTGGCCTTGCGGTGGGCAGCCTGGTCGCAGGGCTGGTCGATGGTCGCCTTGATCCCACGTTGCCGCAGGTAGGCGCGGTTGGCCTTGGAGCTGTAGGCCTTGTCCGCCAGAATCCGGTCCGGCCGGGTGCGTGGTCGCCCCCCGTCCGGACGCGGCACCCGGATCGCCTCGATCACCGGCACGAACCGGGGACTGTCACCGCGTTGCCCGGCGGTGACCAACAGCGACAACGGCCGCCGCCGTTGTTCGCAGGCCAGGTGCAGCTTGCTGGTCCACCCGCCCCGCGACCGCCCCAACCCGTGATCGTCCGGCTCGGTCCCGCCGGTCGGGGTGTCGGGCGGTTCGACCTGCAGATCCCCCTTTTACGCGCACCCGCCGCATGCTGGTGCGCCCGCATGACCGTGGAATCCACACTCACGTCCCACACGATCGACCCGGTGGCGTCGGCGCGGGCCTGCAACGCGGTCAGGATCTGCCTCCAGATCCCGGCCCGCTGCCAGCGGCGGAACAATCCGTAGACGGTCTGCCAGGGTCCGTAGTCGGGCGGGACGTCGCGCCACGGGGCACCGACCCGCACCCGCCACCGGATGCCGTCGATCAACTGCCGCTTGCTCCACTTCGGCGGACGGCCCGGCTTGCGCCCCACGGGTAACAGCGGCTGCAACAGCGCCCACTGCGCGTCGGTCAAGTCGGCCCGCCCCGCTGCCGCTACGCTGGCCACGAGGTCTCCGGTACAACGGTTTTGCTTGGTCGCTAAACCACTTACCGGAGACCTCGCCACGTTCCGGCCA
>NZ_JBHTLK010000497.1:0-1030 GCF_042678885.1 Saccharothrix hoggarensis | reverse complement strand
GCGGTACGGCCGGGAGCCGGGGTCGCGGGCCACCCGCAACGCCCGCCGCAGCGCCGTCCGCGACCAGCCCTCCCGCTCGGCGCGGTCCAGCCACCGGTCCTGCTCCTCCGGCGGCAGCGCGGCCACCTCGGCGTGGTGCTGGAACGGCAGGCCCGACCGGCGCCGGGACGGCTCGAACTTGCGCGAGATCCACGCGTAGTTCCGCAACGTCTGGTAGTCGAGCCCCACAGCTTCGACCGCCCGCCGGTACCGACCCGTGTACCGGTCCTGCCCGTAGACCAGCCAGTCGCCCAAGTACCAGGCCGACGAGCTGGCGATGCGGGACAACCGCTGCCCCGCCTGCTCCCACGACTCGAACGTGACGTCCCGCGGGAACGCCAACCCCACCGGCGTCGTGAGAATCCGACCGTCCACCGCGTCGCCGGGACGTCCCCGGCGCGCTGCTGCGTTCACCTTGTCCACTCGCTCCCCCTGATGCCTGTGGACGTCATTGCTACCGGGGCGCCCTCACACACCGGTCAACTTCCGCTCACACCGCGAACCCGATCGGGCCCACCGGCGGATAGCGGGTGACCGCCCTTCGCCCGGGACAGCCGGAAAGGCCACCACGACACCAACCGACGCCGAGATCATCCGACGGTCGGCGCACCAGCCGGACGCGTTCGCGGCGATCTTCGACCGCCACGCGCCGCACATCCGGCGGTACCTCGCGCGCAGGCTCGGCCCGCAGGTCGCGGACGACCTGGTGGCCGAGACGTTCCTCGCCGCGTTCGACAAGCGCGGGCGGTACGACCCGGAGCGCCCGGACGCCCGGCCGTGGCTGTACGGCATCGCGACCAACCTCGTCGCCCGGCACCGCAGGCAGGAGGCGCGCCGCTACCGGGTCGGCGAGGCGGACACCGCCGCGCACGGCCACGCGGACCACGCGGACCACGCGGACCACGCCGACCGGGTCGCCGCCCGGATCGGTGTCGGCGTCGGCTCCGGCGTCGGCGACCAACGTGACGCCGGTGCTGGACGCCGTGCGGCT
>NZ_JBHTLK010000496.1:0-1050 GCF_042678885.1 Saccharothrix hoggarensis | reverse complement strand
GCCCCGGCGGACATCGCCAGCAGCACCAGGCCGACCTCGACGGCGCCGAGCCCCAGCGCGTCACGGGCGGCCGGCACGCGGGCGAACCACGAGGCCACGGCGACACCGTTCAGCCCGAACGTGACGGCCACGCCGATCGCGGCCGCACGGGTCCGCCGGGCGGCGGCCGGGTCGGACGGCGTCACGGCGGTCAGCGGGGTCGGCATGGGGGCTCCTCTCGGCAGGTGACGCCGACTCCACCCGTGGAAGCGCTTCCACCACAAGTGCCGGCACACTGGCCGGGTGGTCGGGGAGTCGCGGCGGACGACGTTGGCGGACGTGGCACGCCACGCCGACGTGTCGTTGGCGACGGCGTCCCGCGTGCTCAGCGGCCGCGGGCCCGTCGATCACGCCGCGCGCCGCCGCGTCCACGTGGCGGCGGCCGAACTCGGCTACGTCCCGGACCCGGCGGCCCGCGCCCTCGCCACCCGCGGCGGCACGCGCGTCGCGGTGGTCGTCGGCGGCCACAGCGCGCATGTCCTGAACGACCCGTACGTGGGACGGGTCGTCGCCGCCACCGCCGAAGTGGCCGCCGCGCGCGAGGTCGGCGTGTCGCTGCACTGGCTGCCGCTGCACGACCCGGCCGAGCTGGGACGGCTCGTGGAGCACCGGGGCATCGGCGGCGTCGTCCTGGTCAACCCGACGACGACCGCGCTCGCCGTCGTGCCCCAGGCGATGCGGGGCCGGGTCGCGGCGATCGGCATCGGCTCGCGGGACGTGCCGTCGTTCGACGTGGACAACGGCGCCGGAGCCGCCCGCGTGGTCGAGCACCTCCTGGCGAGCGGCCGACGACGCGTCGCCATGATCACCGGCCCGCCGTGGCTGCCGTGCACCCACCGCGCCGCGGCCGCCTACCGCCGGGTGGTGGGGGAGGCGGGCTCACCGGTCCGCCTGGTGCCGGGCGACTTCACCGCCGCCCGCGGCGGGACCGCGTCGGCGGAGGTCATGGCCCGCTGGCCGGACACCGACGCGGTGTTCGCGCTGGGCGACCTCACCGCGCTCGGCGCGAGA
>NZ_JBHTLK010000495.1:0-1075 GCF_042678885.1 Saccharothrix hoggarensis | reverse complement strand
GTGAACGGAGTCGTGGCGTGAAACCGCTGGTCGTGATCGACGTCGTGGGCCTGACGCCGGCGCTGCTCCCGCACATGCCGAACCTCACCCGCCTGGGTCGCCGGGGGTGGCAGGCCGAACTGGGCACCGTGCTGCCCGCCGTGACGTGCAGTGTGCAGTCCACGCTGCTCACCGGGCTCACCCCGGCCCAGCACGGCATCGTCGGCAACGGCTGGTACTTCCGCGACCTCGGCGAGGTCCACCTGTGGCGGCAGCACAACCGACTCGTGCACGGCGAGAAGCTGTGGGAGACCGCCCGCCGCGCCCACCCCGGCTACACCGCCGCGAACATCTGCTGGTGGTACGCCATGGGCGCCTCCACCGACGTCACCGTCACCCCGCGCCCGATCTACCACGCCGACGGCCGCAAATCACCCGACGCCTACGTCCGCCCGCCCGCGCTGCACGACGAGCTGGTCGCCGAACTGGGCGAGTTCCCGCTGTTCCAGTACTGGGGACCCACGGCCGCGCTGCGCTCCAGCGAGTGGATCGTCGGCGCGGCCCGGCACGTGCTCGCCGCGCAACGCCCCGACCTCCTGCTGGTCTACGTGCCGCACCTGGACTACGACCTGCAACGGTTCGGCCCGACCGCGCCACAAGCCGCGCGGGCGGCAGCCGAGGTGGACGCCGCCCTCGCACCGCTGCTCACCGACGCGGAGACGGCCGGCGCCACGGTCGTCGCCCTGTCGGAGTACGGGATTACCGCCGCGCGCCGGCCGGTCGACGTCAACCGCGCGTTGCGCCGGGCCGGGCTGCTGGAGGTCTACACGCAGGCCGGCGGGGAACTGCTCGACCCGTGGACGTCGCGGGCGTTCGCGGTGGCCGACCACCAGATCGCCCACGTCTACGTCGCCGACCCGGCCGACCTCCCCCGCACCAGGGCCGTCCTCGCGGAACTGCCGGGCGTGGACCTCGTGCTGGACCGCGCGGCGCAGGCAGGCGTCGGCCTCGACCACCAACGCTCCGGCGAGCTGATCGCCGTCGCCGAGCCCGACGCCTGGTTCACCTACTACTACTGGCTGCACGACGACCACGC
>NZ_JBHTLK010000494.1:0-1125 GCF_042678885.1 Saccharothrix hoggarensis | reverse complement strand
GGGCGCGATCGGCTCGCCCGCCGGCAGCACGTCCGCCAGCGCCGCGCCGACCCGCGCCCGCGGCTCCGAGCGCAACGCGAGCCCGACGGCCACCGTGTCGGCCTGGCCGATCCGGTGCCGGAACCCGCGCCACAGGAGGTACTGGTCGCCGGTCTCCGGCACGTCCACCAGCAGCGCCCGGTCCTCGACGGGCCGACCTCCCGCCGGCACGCCGCCGACCACGAGCACCGAGTCGTCCACCGTGGCGCCGGTGACGTCCGGGCGCGGCTGCGAGCACATCGTCCAGCCCGCCGACAGCAGCCGCGACGGGGCCGGCAGCGAGTCCGGCGCGTCCGCGATCCCGATCCGCGGCCCGCGCGGCACGTCGGCCAGCGACGCCCGCGACACCGTGCGGGTCTCCGCGTTCTTCCCCAGCGCCAGCAACGCCGACACGTAGTTCGCCACCGGGTGCAGCCGACCGTCGAGGTAGACGTGCCGCGCGCCGGTTTCCTTCTCCACCACCACGAACTCGCCGCGCCACGCCGTGTTGCCGCCCGGCGACACCATCCCGTACACGCCGAAGCCCGCGAGCACGATCACCGCCACCGCGACGCTCCCGAACGCCGCCGCCACCGCCCGGCGGAACGGCGGCTGCTCCGGGTCGGTCACGCCGGTGACGAGCGCCGACACCACCCGTTGGAGCAGGAACTGCTGTGCCTGCAACTGATCCCGGTTGGACGCCACGTCAGCCTCCCAGCCCGCGCAGGTGCGCGTACAGGCCGAGCACCGCGCACACCACCGGCACGACCGCGACGACCACCAAGACCTCCAGCACCTCCGCGTACCGCGACAGCCGGGCGCTCCGCGTGCCGCGCGCCAGACCCATCGCGACCACCACCGCGCCGAGCCCGATCACCGCGGGCCCGATCGGCAGGGCCGCGAGCGACGCCACACCGGCGGCCAGCAACGGCCCCCGCTGCCGCACCGCCGGGTGCAGCCGGGCCCGCAGGCACAGCCCGACGCCGAGCACGCCCAGCAGCACCGTCGGCCACAGCCGTTCGCGCGTCAACGCCACCGCGCACGCCGCCACCGCGACCGCGCAGCCCGAGAGCATCCCCGTCAGCAGCCGGTCGGCCCGCACCACCG
>NZ_JBHTLK010000493.1:0-1173 GCF_042678885.1 Saccharothrix hoggarensis | reverse complement strand
CCTGCGGCTGGTCGCCGCGCGGGCCGCGCTGGCCCGGCTCGGGTTGACCACGGACCTGTTCGCGCCGCCGGGCTGGCTCGCGTCGCCCGGCACCGTGGTCGCCCTGCGCCGGCACCGGTTCGCCGTGTGCGCCGACATGGCGGGCGTGCGCGACCTGCGCAGCGGCGAGGTCCGGACCGGGCGGGTGCGGATGGTGGGCGAGCACTGGGGCTACCTGCTGAGCACGGGTCGGGCGGCCCGGCGCGGCGGGCTCGTGCGCATCGGGGTGGACGCCGCCGGGCTGGACCGGATCGGGCTGCGCGAGGTGCTGCTGGAGGCCGTCGACGTGGCCCTGCACCACGGCGCGTCGCCCACGACCTACAGCTCGACCGCCTCGCCGCGGGGCAGCACGACCACCTCGACGCCGTCCGGCGCGGTGCCGACCAGGACGCGGTAGAACACCTCGGTCTCCGCCAGGAGCCCCTGGTGGATCGGCACCGCCTTGCGCGGCGCGACCGCGGCCAGGAAGTCCGCCGCGTCTGACACCTTCAGCCACGGCGCGGCGGTGGGCAGCCCCAGGACGTCCACGCGCTGCTCCGGTACGGTGAGCGAGTCGCCGGGGTGGTAGAACGCGCCGTGGTCGACCAGGTAGCCGACGTTCACCGGCAGCTCGATCCTCGGGTGGATGACCTCGTGCGGCGCGTCCACGACGGTGACGACCGTGCCGCCGAACTCCAGCGCGTCACCGGGCGCGACGACCTCCGCGCCGTCGAGGTCGTACGGCGCGACGAGCCGTGCGCCGGGGTTGGCGGCACGCAGGCCGGGCAGCTTCGCGGTGTCCAGGTGGTCCGCGTGCTCGTGGGTCACCAGGATCGCGTCCAGGCCCTCGACCTGCTCGAACCCGGACGAGAACGTGCCGGGGTCGAACAGCAGCCGGGCCGCGCCGGTGTCGACCAGCAGGCACGAGTGTCCGAAGTGGATGATCAGCACGTGGCCTCCCGCGGTCGGCTGTGCGGACCGTTCTACACGGCTCCCCCGCCCACCGCGACGAGAAGCGCGTCCTCCACCTCCGGCGGCAGCCCGGCGCGGCGGGGCCGGTCCACGCCGAGCCCGCGTTCGTACTCCAGCGTGGCCACCGCCGTGTCGGCGGTCGGGCGGACCCGCAGGCCGGCGGCGAACGCGGGGCCCGCGTCG
>NZ_JBHTLK010000492.1:0-1176 GCF_042678885.1 Saccharothrix hoggarensis | reverse complement strand
CGCACCGGCAGGTGCACCACGTTGGTGTGCTCCCGGCCCGCGTCGTCGGCCTGGTGCTCGTCGTGGTCGTGGGCGGTGGTGGTCATCGGGTCACCTCGTTTCGGGTCGGGCCGGTCGGGCGGGGTCGGTGACGGCGTTGCGCAGTTCGCGGGCGTACTCGCTGCCGCAGCGCAGGTGCGCGCGGATGGCGCTGGCCGATGCGGTGGGCGGCAGGTCGCCGGCCGCGATGGCGGCCCGCAGTCGGGGCAGCAGTTCGGCGGCCCGCGCGGACAGTTGTGCCTGAACGATCGGGGTGTCGGCGGTGTCGGCGACGTCCACCGGAACCGGGCCGGTCGGGGTGCCGGCGGGGCTCGCCGACGCCGGTCGGACCGGCGCGGTGTCGGTCGCCGCTGTCGGGGTGTCGGGGCGGGCGGGGGCGGTGTGGTCGAGGTCGGCGAACCCGGCCCAGATGATCGGCATGACGGTGACCGCGCCGACCGCGACCAGGGGGCCGATCGCGTGGGCGAGCAGCGCCATCGGTCGGAAGCCGTCGGCCACACCGGGCAGGTAGGGCCAGACGTTGAGCGTCAGCGTGACCGCCAGCGCGCCGAACTCGACCGCGGTGAGGTGCGGGTGGCGCAGGATGTGCCCGCGGGTGGTCAGGAACGCCTTCGCGCCGACCACGACCAGCAGCACCGCGGACACGAACGGCTCCACCGCCCACGCGGCCCACCACGCCGCGCTGAACCGGGGGACGCCGATGGTGAGGGTGTGGTGCACGCCGGTGGTGGACCACGCCAACGCGCCGATCAGCGCCACCAGGGCCACGACGGTGAGCACCAGGCGCACCCGCGCGGCCTGCCACGCCCGCGCCATCGGGTTCTGCCCGAGGGCGTGCAGGCGGGCGGCCTCACGGGACCGTTTGAGCGCCTTGCGCACCCGCGCGGTGTCCACCAGCAGCGGCGCGGTGTCGCCCTGCAACTCCAGCAGCCGGTGCGCCTCCGCGACCTCGGCGGACAACCGCGCCACCCGCCGCGTGTCCGCGACGACCGGCGCCACACCCACAGCTGGCACGTCGCGGTGCCCGTCGTCGGACTGGTGCTCGTCGGGGACGGAGGCGGGGGCGGAGGCGGCGACGTAGCGCTCCAGCTCGGCGACGGTGGCGGCGAACGGGTCGGACTCGTCGGGGCCGGGCAG
>NZ_JBHTLK010000491.1:0-1206 GCF_042678885.1 Saccharothrix hoggarensis | reverse complement strand
TCGGCGCGACCGCGCAGCAGTACCCGTTGAAGATGGCGCAGATGGGTGTGGAGGCGATCGCGAAGTTCGCCAAGGACGGCACCAAGCCGCTGAACACCGCGGGCAAGGACTTCGTGGACACCGGCGTCAACCTGATCACCGACCAGCCCGTGTTCGGGGTCGAGTCGAAGGACTCCACCTGGGGCCGCGAGAACTGCTGGGGCTGAGCATGACCACGACGCTGTCCAAGAGCCACTCGTCCGGCGGTAACCCGCTGGGCGGGCAGGACACGAAGCGCTCGCCACTGACCCGGCTCCAGCATCTGCTGCACTCGCAGGCGACCATCGGCCCGGCCGTGGTGCTGCTGGTCGCGGTGATCGTGTTCGCGGTGCTGTCGCCCCGGTTCCTCACGCCGGGCAACATCTCGCTGATCCTGCAACAGGTCGCGGTCATCGGCACGCTGGCCGTCGGCCAGACCATCGTGATCCTGACCGCCGGCATCGACCTGTCCTGCGGTGCGATCATGGTGCTGACGTCGATCGTGATGGCGAAGGTGGCCGCGGACACCGGCCTGCCGGGTCTGCCGGCGCTGCTGCTGGGTTTCGTGGTGGGCACGTTGTGCGGGCTGCTCAACGGGCTGCTGGTGACGCGGTTGAAGCTGCCGCCGTTCATCGTCACCCTGGGCACGCTCAACGTGTTCTTCGCGCTCAACCTCTGGTACTCCGAGAGCGCCACCATCCGCGGCACGGACATGCCCTCGCTGCTGCTGTGGACCGGCCAGACGATCAACGTCGGCGGCACCCGCATCACCTACGGCTCGATCATGATGGTCGTGCTGGTCGCGGCGATGGCGTTCGCGCTGAAAAACACCGCGTGGGGACGCCACGTCTACGCCACCGGTGACGACCTGGAAGCCTCCCGGCTGTCCGGTATCCGCACCGCCCGCGTGCTGCTGAGCGTGTACGCCACGGCGGGGGCGGTGTACGCGCTGGCGGCGTGGGTGCTGATCGGCCGCATCGCCTCGGCCAGCCCGCAGGCCGGGCAGCTGGACAACCTCGACTCCATCACGGCCGTGGTCATCGGTGGCACCAGCCTGTTCGGTGGTCGTGGGGCGATTGTCGGGTCGCTGCTGGGTGCACTGATCGTCGGGGTGTTCCGCAACGGCCTCGCGCTGGCCGGGGTGGACGTGCTGTGGCAGACGATGGCCGTGGGCGTGCTGATCATCGT
>NZ_JBHTLK010000490.1:0-1244 GCF_042678885.1 Saccharothrix hoggarensis | reverse complement strand
CCGCGGCGCGGGCACCGGCAGCGGCCTCGGCCTGGCGCTGGTCGCCCAGCACGTCCAGCGGCACGGCGGCAGCGTGCGCGTCGAGGACCGGCCGGGCGGCGGCGCGCGGTTCGTGGTGGAGATCCCGGAGGCCGACCGATGAGGACCGCGGCGCTCGCGCTGACCTGCCTGGTCCTCCTCACCTCGTGCGGCGTCACCACGCAGGACGAGCCGCGACCGCTGGTCACGTCCACGGCGAACCCCGTGCCGACGCCCACCCTCACCCAGCGGCCCGACCCGACCACGCTCCCGTCGTCCACCGCCACGACGACGCCCTCCCCCGTCCCGACGTCCACGACGACCCTCGGCACGCCGTGAGCACCGGCGACCCGGATGACGGGCGGGTGCGACGGCGGGCGTGGGTCCGAGGCTTGGCCGTGGTGGCTATCGTGGCGCTGGTGGTCGGTGGTGGCGCCTTCGCGTTCCAGCGCAAGCTCGTGTTCCTGCCGTCCGGCGGGCCGGTGGGCGACGCCTCCGCGGTCCTGCCCGGCGGGCGGGACGTCACGCTCGTCACCGTCGACGGCCTGCGCCTGACGGCCTGGCACTTCGCCGTCCCCTCGGCTCGCGCCGCGGTCCTGGTCGCGCCGGGCAACGCCGGGAACCGGGCGTTGCGGGCGCCGCTCGCCCGCGCCCTCACCGCACGCGGCCTGTCCGTGCTGCTGCTCGACTACCGCGGCTACGGCGGCAACCCCGGCGACCCGACCGAGGCCGGGCTGGCGCTGGACGTCCGCGCGGCCCGCGAGTTCCTGGTCCGCGACGCCGCCGTGCCGCCCGACCGGCTCGTGTACTTCGGCGAGAGCCTGGGCTCGGCGGTGGTCGCGGAACTCGCCGTCGAGCACCCGCCGGCGGCGCTGGTGCTGCGCTCGCCGTTCGTGGACCTCGCCGCGGTCGGCCGGGTGCACTACCCGTTCCTGCCGGTCCGGTGGCTGCTGCTGGACGAGTTCGCGACCGCGGCGCACGTGGCGCGGGTCCGGGCGCCGGTCACCGTCGTCCACGGCACGTCGGACACGATCGTCCCGCCCGACCAGAGCCGCGCTGTGGCGTCGGCGGCCGGGGCGCGGGTCGTCGAGGTGGCGGGGGCCGACCACAACGACCGCGCGTTGCTGGACGGCCCGGAGCTGGTGCACGCCATCGCGGCGGCGGCCGGGGGCTGAGCGACTACCAGGACGCGTCCGGTGCCGGCGCGTCTTCCGGCAGCGGCACGG
>NZ_JBHTLK010000489.1:0-1253 GCF_042678885.1 Saccharothrix hoggarensis | reverse complement strand
GCGAAGTGCAGGCCGCCGCGCAGCTCGCGCAGCACCATCAGGACGTGGCCGAGGCGCGCCGGGCCGTCGTCGGGACGTGCCGCGTCGCGCCAGCCGCGGAACAGCGGCAGGCCGGAGGGGTCCGCGCCGTCGACCACCGCGAAGCCGAGGTCCGCGAGCCGGTCCGGCTCGGCGACCGCGCCGAGGTGGTTGCGCGACCAGTCCCAGCAGGCGTTGAGGTAGGCGTCGATGGCGCGGTCGGCGGGGAAGCCGCGCACGATCGCCGTCTCGACCAGCCACTCCGGGAAGATGCCGATCACGGACGCCACCACGCCGGGGACCGGGTCGCCGAGCACGGCCGTGCGCCCGCGGAAGTAGAGCGTGCGGGGCGGGAGGCCGGAGGCGTGCTCGCGGGCGGCGAGTTCGGGCGAGGTCATGAACCGCCCACCCAGGCTGACGACCTGTTCCCGGGTGAGCTCGGAAGTCGACCGCATTTCATAACGGTGTCACATAACAGCGTTACGCAGCAACACCCGAGGTCTCCGCAGTGCTGCGGAAGACCCCGGCGGAGAACCCTCGACATGCCGGACGGCCCCTGCGTCGACGCGCTCCCGGGGTTGGACGGGCGCGGGTCGCGGAGGGGCCGTCGGCCGCGTGCCCTACCTCTGCACGGGTGGCACGCCCCCGTCCTCGCCCGGCGACAAGCCGAGCATGTCCAGCAGCAACCGGCAGTCCTCGGCGCTCGTCGCGCCCCTGGCCACCGACAACCTGGCCCGGTGAACCTGCTCGTCCGAGATCCGCGACGGTTCACCGGTTCGCTGGGCAGGCACCCCACCGCCACCCGGCCTGGACATCGTGTCGTCCTGGTTCCACAGGAACTGACGTACTTCTAGGGACCCGCTCATGACGCCTCCCCGACTTGAGGTTGGCGCGAGGCTAAGCGAGCCCGTCGAACCGCCGCAGCCCCCCGCAGAGTGATTCACAGGCGACGGAGCGTCACTTTCCGTGTAGGCCACTTGGTGTCAAGCGTCGCGTGATGTGCTTGACGCGAACGAGGAGGGTGCAACCCATGACCGAACCGGTACCGGGGCAGACGCCGGAACCCGCGGTGGCGGATGACGCAACCGCCACACCGCCACCGGCAGGCCCGCCCGCGGCGGAACAGCAGCCGATCGAGACGCCCGGTCGGGCCACCGGGGCCACCGAGCCCCGACCGGCCGAGCCCGCCCCCGAGCCAGGGGCGGCCGGGCCTGGCGGGTCCGGGCCGACCGGGG
>NZ_JBHTLK010000488.1:0-1254 GCF_042678885.1 Saccharothrix hoggarensis | reverse complement strand
CTGCGCGCCCGCGCCGAGCTGCTGCGCGGCGGCATCGACCTGGGCAACGGCCTGCCGGACGTCGCGGTGCGCCGGCTGCTCCAGGCGGCGGGGGAACTCGTCGGCACCCACCGCACGCTGGCGATCACCGCGCTGGGCTTCGCCGGCGAGGCGGCCAGCATCGCGGGCGACCACGCCCGGTACGCCGAGACCGCCGCGTTCGCCGCGCGCCTGCGCCGCCCCGACGAGCCCGACGAAACCCGGATCACGCTCGACCACCTCGCCGGCATGGCCGCCACGTTCGCGGGCCGGCACGACGAGGCGCTGCCCGTGCTGAGGTCGGTGGTGGAGCTGGCCGAACGGGTGCCGCACCCGCAGGCCAAGATCTGGGGCGGCCAGGCCGCTTACACCCTGGGTGACGCCTCCAGGGCGCACGAGCTGGCGACCAGCGCCGTCACCGCGGCGCACGAGCACGGCCTCACCGCGCTCGTGCCGTGGGCGCTGGTCTACCGCGCGCTGTCCGCGATGCTGCTCGACCAGCACTCGGTGGCGATGTCGGCGGCGTTCGAGGGCGTCCACGCGGCCACCGCCATCGGCCAGCACAACGCCGTGGTCGACCACCTGACGATCCTCGCCCTCATCGCGGCGCTGCGCGGCGACACCGAGACGGCCGTGCACCGCATCGACGCCGCCGCCGAGCAGATCGCCGAACGCGGCCTCGGCCGGTCCGGCACGTTCGGCGCGTGGGCGTTCGCCTGCGTGGACCTCGCGCTCGACCGCCCGGCCGACGCCCTGGACCGGCTGCGGCTGATGGCGGCGGGCGCGGGCGGCGTGCACACCGGCATCAAGGTGATGGCCGCGCCGCACGTCGTGGAGGCCGCCGTGGGCTGCGGCCGGCTGTCCACGGCGGATCGGGCGTTGCGCCGGTACGAGAAGTGGGCCGACGCCACCGGCAGCGCGGCCCGCCTCGCGCTGTCGCACCGCTGCCACGGCCTGCTCGCCGACGGCACGGGGGCCGACGAGCACTTCCGCGAGGCGATCCGGCTGCACCGGGCCAGCGGCACCGCGATGGAGCTGGCCAAGACCGAGCTGTTCTACGGCCACCGGCTGCGGCGCGACCGCAAGCCGCGCGCCGCGCGGGAACTCCTGCGCGACGCGATGAAGATCTTCCAGCGCTACGAGGCCGACCGGTGGGTGTCCCGCGCCAGGGCCGAGCTGCGGGCCGCCGGCGAGGCGGTCGGGCCGTCGCAGGCCGACCGGACCGCGGACCGCGCG
>NZ_JBHTLK010000487.1:0-1262 GCF_042678885.1 Saccharothrix hoggarensis | reverse complement strand
GGGCGCGGACGGGAAGAACTGCTTCTACTCCGAGTCCGACATCACCAGGCGGTAGGCGGGTCGATCAGCGCCAGGCGAGGTCCCGGCCTCGCCTGGCGCTGACGGATGTGCGCGCCTACACGGCGATCGACGGGACCACGCGACGGTGAGGGGCCGTCGCGGTGAAGTCCTGCCAGGCGGCGGACAGCCGGGTGACGGCGGCGGTGATGGCGGCCGGGTCGTCGGTGAACGGCAGGCGCAGGCGGTCGGCGCTGCGGCCGGTCGGGTCGAGGGAGGCGCCGGGGAGGACGGCCACGCCGTGCCGGAGGGCAACCTGGGCGTAGCCGGCCGCGTCGGCGTCACCGGGTAGGCGCACCCAGAGCGTCTGGCCGCCTTCCGCCGGCGTGAACCGCCAGGTCGGCAGGTGGTGGCGCAGTCGCGCGCGGAGGACGTCGTGCCGGTCGCGCAACGCGGCGACGCGGTGGGAGCGCACGGTGGCGAAGTCGGCCAGGAGCTCCACCGCCGCCAACTGCTCCAAGACGGCGCTGCCGAGGTCGTGCACGGCCTTGAACCGGGCCAGCCGGGCGATCAGCGGGGCCTCGGCGCGGACCCAGCCGACGCGCAGACCGCCCCACACCACCTTGCTCAACGACGCCACGGTGATCGCCTCGGCGGTGGGCGGCTGCGGTGGGCCGCCGGCCAGGTCGAGGTCGGACAGCACCTCGTCGAACACCAGCGGCACGGCGGCGGCGGCGCGGACGAGGCGTCGGCGTTGCAGGGGGCTCATCGACGCGCCGGTGGGGTTGTGGAACGTCGGCATCGCGTAGACGAGCGCCGGCTTCCGGCGCCCCAGCGCGTCGGCCAGGTCGGGCGCGGCCCGGATCACCGCCGCGGCCTCGTGGAACAGGTCCAGCGCACCGGGGTACGTGGGCGCCTCCACCAGCACCTCGTCGCCCGGCCGCACGAGTGCGCGGGTCAGCAGCGCCAACGCCTGCTGCGCGCCGGTGGTCACCAGGACCTGGTCGTCGGTCGTCGGCACGCCCAGCGCGGTGTAGTGGTCGGCGAGCGCGCGCCGCAGCGCGGGGTGCCCGGACGGGTGGTAGCCCATGTCCTTGCCGGTGAGGCGGTCCGCGGCCCGGCGGTACGCCTCGGCGAGCTGCGGCGGCGGCGACATGGGCCCGGCGCACGCGAACTGGAGCACGCCGTCGGGCGGCTCCAGCAGGTTGACGAACATCGGGTTCGCGGTCTCGGCACGGGCCGCCGCCGCGCCGCCGCCCGGCGAC
>NZ_JBHTLK010000486.1:0-1289 GCF_042678885.1 Saccharothrix hoggarensis | reverse complement strand
GGCGCATCCGACCGGCGGCTCCACCGCCGACACCCCGCCCACCTCCACCGCCGACGCGCTGTCCGCCGGCGAGCGGGCGGCTGTGGGCGCGTTGTGGGAGGCGTGCGCGGCGGTGTTGCGGGCCGGCGCCACGGGCAGCGGCGCGGTGGTCCGGGCGGAGGTGTTGCGGGCAGTCCACTCGGCCCGCGTCGTGGGGCTGCACCGGGCGGCCGCGTGTGGGTTGCGCATCGCCGCAGCCCTGGCCGCCGCACGGGCCGGTGAGTCGTCGTTCGACCGCGAGGTGCTGACCGCCGACCTGGTCGAGCTGATGCTCCTGTGCCACGACCTCCGCGCGGGCGTCGGGCCGGCGGACGAGCTGCGCGGCACGGCGCGGCGCGAGTACCGGCCCATCGGGGCCCTCCGCCTGTACGGCCTGTGCACCGAGGCGGTCATCACCACGTCCGGTTACGCGGGCGTCGTCACGCACCTCGTGGACGACCGGGGCGGGCGGTGGACGGTGCCGTCGATCATGCCGGGCGGCGCGGAACGGGTCGCCGCCGCCGCGGGCGGGCCGGTGGCGATCGGCGAGTCGGGCCTGACCCAGCGCGGGCTGGGCCGGGCCGGGCTGCTGCTGTCCGGCGGCACGGCGTCGCCGGACCACCGGCTGGGCGCGGGCAAGGCGGTCCGGGCGGTGTCCGCGTCCGCCGCCGAGTGGGACGCCCCGCCGTTCACCGGCTTGTGGGACCGACCCCTGACCGACCAGGTCGCGGACGCCTTCCACGCCGGCACCCGCCCGGACGCCCACCGCCCGGCAGGCGCGGACCTGCTGTTCCTCGACGGCACGGTGCTCGGCGCGGCAGGAGGCGCGCTGCGCGTCGACGTCGGGACCGCGCACGTCGACCTCGTCGGCGGCAGCGGGCGTGCGGGCGAGAACCTGCGGGTGCTGGCGTCCGCCGCCGGGCTGCGGCTCAGGGTCGTGGCACGCCTCAAACCGGACCGCCCCGGCACGGCCGTCGCGCTCGCCGTGTCCGGTGACCTGCGCCTGCCCGCCGACCTCCGGCACCACGTGGACCTGGACCTGGACCAGCTCCAGCACTCGCACGTCACCGATCCCGGCGGACGGGAGCTGCCGCCCCGGCCCGAGCCGGTCGACCGCGTCCCGCGTCCCCTCCGCCCGCTGGAGAACGTGCTGCACCGGATCGCGCTGGGCGGCCGGGCGGTCGCGGCCGTGGCGTCGGCCGAACGGGACGTCGCCGCCCTGGCCCGCACCGGCCTCACCATCACCGCCGACCGGCTCGCCGACCTGGCCG
>NZ_JBHTLK010000485.1:0-1313 GCF_042678885.1 Saccharothrix hoggarensis | reverse complement strand
GTCCCGAGAAGTTCCGCCAGGTGCTGGAGGACGAGTACCTCAAGCGCAAGCTCGTGGACGGCCCCGCGCCGGAGGTGCCCGCGATCCCGCGTGACCACATCGGCGTGCACCGGCAGAAGGACGGTTTGTTCTACGTCGGCGCCGCGCCGATCGCGGGCCGGGTGTCGGGATCGACGTTGGTCGAGGTGGCCAAGGTCGTCGAGCGGGCCGGGTCGGGCCGGGTTCGTCTCACCCCGCAGCAGAAGTTGGTGGTGCTGGACGTGCCCGAGGCCGAGGTCAAGGGCCTCCAGGCGGATCTGGCGAAGTTGGGGTTGCAGACGGAGCCGTCGCCGTGGCGGCGGGGTGTGATGGCGTGCACCGGCATCGAGTTCTGCAAGCTCGCGATCGTCGAGACCAAGGCACGCGCGGTCGATCTGGTCGCCGCGCTGGAGTCCCGGTTGGCCGACGTCGTGGCGGGGGTGACGGAGCCGATCTCCGTGCACATCAACGGCTGCCCCAACTCGTGCGCCCGCATCCAGACCGCGGACATCGGCCTCAAGGGCATGATCGTCACCGACGCCGACGGCAAGCAGGTGGAAGGCTTCCAGGTCCACCTCGGTGGCGGACTGGGGTTGGACGCAGGCTTCGGCCGGAAGTTGCGTGGCCACAAGGTGACCGCGGCCGAGCTGTCGGACTACGTCGAGCGCGTGGTGCGGAACTTCGTCGCGAGCCGGCACGACGACGAGAGGTTCGCGCAGTGGGTCGTGCGCGCCACCGAAGCAGACCTGAAGTGAGCGAACGCGCGACCCCGTTCCACTGCCCCTATTGCGGAGACGAAGACCTCCGCCCGCAGGAAGAGCCCGACTACTCGTGGCTGTGCTCGTCCTGCCGTCGAGTCTTCATGGTCAAGTTCGTGGGTCTCAACCTTCCACAGGAGGTGCATCGATGACCGCCCCGACCAGGGTCGAGGAACTGAAGGTGATCGCCGAAGCGGCGAGCGTGGAGTTGGCCGATGCCGGCGCCGAGGAAGCGCTCGCGTGGACCGCGCAGACCTTCGGCAAGAGCTGGATCGTCGCGTCGAACATGCAGGACGCCGTGCTGATCGACCTGGCGACCAAGGTCAAGCCGGACGTGGACGTGCTGTTCCTGGAGACCGGCTACCACTTCGCCGAGACCATCGGCACCCGTGACGCCGTCGACCTCGTCTACCCCGACGTCCGGATCATCAACGCCGCCGCCGAGCAGTCCGTCGCGGACCAGGAGAAGGAATTCGGTCTGCTGAACCAGACCGACCCGACCAGGTGCTGCCAGTTGCGCAAGGTCATCCCGTTGCA
>NZ_JBHTLK010000484.1:0-1327 GCF_042678885.1 Saccharothrix hoggarensis | reverse complement strand
GGCCGGGTCGACGCGGCGCGGACGCGGCGACCCCGGCGGCGCGTCATCCGCGCCGGACAGCTTGCCCGCGGCCAGCGGCGCCCACGCGGTCACGCTCAGCCCCAGCGCCTCGGCCATCGGCAGCAACTCCCGCTCGGCGTCCCGCTTGAGCAGGTTGTAGGGCACCTGGAGGCCCGCGAACGGCGTCCAGTCGCGCCACCCCGCCAGCGTGTTGGCGTGCGCCACGACCCAGGCCGGCGCGTCGGAGACGCCCGTGTAGAGGACCTTGCCGGCGCGGACGGCGTCGTCCAGCGCGCGCATGGTCTCCTCGACCGGGGTGTGCCGGTCCCAGATGTGCACCCAGTAGACGTCGACGTAGTCGGTCCGCAGCCGCCGCAGGCTCCGTTCCAGCGACGCGGTCAGGTTCTTGCGGTGGTTGCCCGACGCGTTGGGGTCGGCGGCGTCGCGCGACAGCGTGTACTTCGTGCCGATGACGAACCGGTCGCGCCGCTCGACGATCGAGCCGAGCAGTTCCTCGCCGTCGCCGTACGCCGACGCGGTGTCGAGCACGTTGCCGCCCGCGTCGGCGTAGGCGTCCACGATCCGCCGCGCCTCGACGGGGTCGCCGAAGGCCATCGTGCCGAGTAGGAGTTCGGAGACGCGCAGCCCGGTCCGGCCGAAGAGTCGATACCTCATGCGCCCAGCGTGGGACGGCCGGCGTGGCGGAGGGAGTCCCGGCGAGGACCCCTCTGCGCCGGGGCGCGACCTAGACTCGCCCGCATGAACGCGTTGGGCGGGTTCCTGCGTGCCCGTCGGGAGGCGATCACCCCGGCCGAGGTGGGGCTGCCGACCGGCGCGCGCCGCCGCACGCCGGGGCTCAGGCGGGCCGAGCTGGCCGCGCTCGCGGGCGTCGGCGTGGTCTACCTGACCCGCCTGGAACGCGGGCGGCACCCGCACCCGTCGGCCCAGGTCATCGGCGCGCTGGCCGACGCGCTGCGCCTGTCGTCGCACGAACGCGTCCACCTGCACCGGCTGGTGAAGGCGGGCGGCGGCACGACGTGCGCGGGGGCGACGGCGCCCCGTCCCGTGCGGCCCACCGTGCTGGCGCTGCTCGACCGGCTCGAACCCTCGCCCGCGTTCGTCACCGACGCGCGGGGCGACGTGCTCGCCCGCACGGCCGGGTTCCGGTGGCTCGCCGCGCCGACGGGTCTGCTCGACGTCGAGCGGCCCAACCTGGCCCGGTACGTGTTCGGCGACGTGCGGGCGCGCACGGCGTTCCCGGACTGGGAGCGGGTCGCCGACGAACGCGCCGCCGCCCTCCGCGCCGCCGCGGACCTGGGCGACGGCG
>NZ_JBHTLK010000483.1:0-1327 GCF_042678885.1 Saccharothrix hoggarensis | reverse complement strand
CGCGGGCGGCGAGCGCGCTGCCCGCCGCAGCCGTCATGGCGGGCCACACCCTCGGCGTGACGGCGTTGTCGCGCGGCGAGGTCCGCGGCGCGTCACCGGGCACCGCGAGAGCCGTGCTCGGTGGCACCGCGCTGACCGCGTTGACGACGATCACGCGACCGGGCCGGACCTGGCGGCACCGGCTGGGAGCGCTCGCGGGAGCGGCCGCGTACGCCGTCACGGTGGGCCGCGCGCAGCTGGCCGCCGTGCGAGACCCCGGCGCGGGCACGGTCCGCTCGGCCACCAGGACCGGCATCCATGGCATGGTGCCGTTGCAGTGCGCGCTGGTGGCGCGGGGCGGTTCCCCGCGTGCCGCCGCCGCGCTCGCGCTCGTCCTGCCGCTCGCCCGCGCGTTGAGCCGGAAGGTGGGTCCCACATGACGTTCGCCCTCGGGTACGGCACGAACGGGTTCGCCAACCACCGGCTGGACGACGCGCTCGCGCTGATCGCCGACCTCGGCTACACCGGCGTGGCGCTCACCCTCGACCACCACCACCTCGACCCGTTCGCGCCCGACCTCGCGCGGCGGGTGGGCGAGGTCGCCGCGCGGCTCGACCGGCTCGGCCTCCGCGTCGTGGTGGAGACCGGCGCGCGGTACCTGCTCGACCCCGGCCGCAAGCACCACCCGACGCTGGTGAGCGACGAGCAGGAGGTGCGGGTCGACTTCCTGCTGCGCGCCGTGGAGGTCGCGGCCGACCTCGGCGCCGACTGCGTCTCCTTCTGGTCCGGGATCGTGCCGGACGGCGTGGCCGACGACGAGGCGTGGCGGCGGATGCGGTCCGGCGTCGCGGCGGTGCTGGAGGGCGCGGACCGGCACGGCGTGCCGCTGGGCCTCGAACCCGAGCCCGGCATGCTCGTCGAACGGCTCGACCAGGCGTTGCGGCTGCGCGCGGACCTCGGCTCGCCCGCCCGGCTCGGCATCACGCTGGACGTCGGGCACTGCGTCGCGGTCGAACCCCGGGACGCCGCCGCGTGCATCCGCCAGGCCGGTGACCTGCTGGTCAACGTGCAGCTGGACGACATGCGTCCCGGCGTGCACGAGCACCTGGAGTTCGGCGAGGGGGAGCTGGACCTGGCCGCCACGCTCGGCGCGCTGGACGAGATCGGGTACACCGGGCTCGCCGCCGTCGAACTGCCCCGCCACAGCCACGCCGCGCCGGACGTGGCACGTCGGGCGATGACCGCGTTGCGCGCCGCCCTGCCCAAGCCGTGGCTCGCCGACGCGGAACGGGCCGTGCGCGCCGACCCCGCGGCGATCCGCACCCTCTTCCCGGCCGCGGGGCGGGAG
>NZ_JBHTLK010000482.1:0-1330 GCF_042678885.1 Saccharothrix hoggarensis | reverse complement strand
CGTGCCGCCGCCGCCACCGCCTCCGCCGCCCGCGCCCGCGCCGCTGCCGCTCGCCGGGCCGTCGGTGACCGTGGTCGTGCAGCCCGATCCGTCCTATGTGGGTGGTCGCGCGACGGCGACGTACACGGTCCGCAACGGTTCCGGCGGCCTGGCCACCGGTCTGCGGCTGGACTTCGAGCTGCCCGCGCGGGTGCCCGTGGCGGCGCTGCCGCCGGGGTGCTCGAACACCGGCTGCGCGCTGCCGGACCTGCCCTCGGGCGCGTCGCAGGTGGTGCAGGTCGTGCTGGCGCCGAACGTGCCGCTGCAGACCACCGTGCGCGGCGCCCTGCGCACCACCGGCACGGACGTGAACCCTGCCGACAACGTCGCCACCGCGCCGATGCGGGTGCTGCTGCCCCGGATCGTGGCCGTGCCGCCGATCGGCGAGCCGGGGTTCGTCACGTCCGTGCGCGGGGTCGACTTCCCGCCCGGCGTGCCGGTCCGGCTGTCGTGGTCGCCCGGCATCACCGCGTCCGCCGCGGCCACGCTGCCGCGCCCGGACGGCGGGTTCACGGCCCAGCTGCTGATCCTCGCCAAGGACGCGACGGGTCCGCGCACGATCACCGCGAGCGGACCCGGTTTCCAGCCGGTCACCACGCCGTTCCTCGTCGTGCCCGGTTCGATCGGGCCGCCCGACGTGGTCCGGCGCCGGTGACCCGAGACGAACGCGGAGGTTCCCGGTGATCCACGAGGTGGACGAGGGGTTGCGCAGGCTGCTCGCGGACGGCGGCGTGCCCGGCGGTGGGGGTGAGCTGGCGTTCGACCCGCCCACCACGGACTGGGTGGCGCGGCGCAACGCCCCGACGGTCAACGTGTTCCTGTACGACATCCGCGAGGACCTGAGCCGGCGCTCGTCCGGCTCGGTGTCCGTGCGGGCCGACGACGAGCTGGTCGGCCACCGGGGCCCGCCGCGCTGGTTCCGGCTGTCGTACCTGGTGACCGCGTGGACGAACCGGTCGCAGGACGAGCACCGGCTGCTGTCGCAGGCGTTGGCGTGCCTGGCGGCGACGAACCGGCTGCGGTCGGCGTGGCTGACGGGGTCGCTGGCGGAGGCGGGCCTGACCGTCGGCGTCGAGTCCGGCGGTTCGGTGTCGGAGGGCCGGGCCGCGACCGACGTGTGGTCGGCGCTCGGCGGCGAGCTGCGGCCCGCGATCAACGTCGTGGTCACCGCGCCGGTCGTCGGCCCCGTCACCCCGGCCGACCCGGCCGCCGACGGCCTGGTGCTGATCGGCCCCACCGAGGGCGGGCGCAGGCTGCGCTACGACGGGTCGGGCGGCTCGGACGGCGACGC
>NZ_JBHTLK010000481.1:0-1332 GCF_042678885.1 Saccharothrix hoggarensis | reverse complement strand
TGTCGGTCGGGCGGCTCGCCGACGCGGAACGCCACCTCCGGGCGGCGATCGGCACGGCCGACGGCGCGGGACTGGCCGAGAGCGCGGCCAAGGCGCGCGGCGTGCTCGGGTACGTCCTGACCCTGACCGGCCGCACGGGCGAGGGCCTGCGGGAGATGGACCGGGCGAGGCCGCTGCTGCGCGGACCGTCCGCCGCCCGCCTGCTGATGCAACGCGCGGTCGTGCTGACGGAGACCGGGCGGTTCGAGGACGCCGCCGCCGGGTTCTCCGACGCGCTGGACACCCTGCGCCGCGCCGGCGGCGACGCCCTGATCGAGGCCACCCTCCGCAACAACCGCAGCATCCTGCTGGCCCGGCTGGGCGACTGGCGGGGCGCGGAGGAGGATTTGCGTCGGGCGGAGGAGGTCTTCACCGCGACCGGCCACAGTGGACGGACGGCGATGGTGTACCAGAACCGGGGGCTGGCGGCGACGGTCCGCGGCGACGTGCCGGCCGCGTTGGCCGCCTACGACGAGGCGGCGCGCCGGTACCGCGCGGCGGGGACCGACCAGGGGCTGCTGCCGGTCGAACGGGCCGAGGTGCTGCTGTCGGTGCGCCTGGTCGCCGAGGCGCGGCAGGCGGCGACCGCGGCGGTGGCCGCCTACGCGCGGCGGCGCAACGCCGTGGACCTGGTGCAGGCGCGGCTCCTGCTGGCCAAGGTCGCGTTGCTGGAGGGCGATCCGCGCGCCGCGTTGCGCGAGGCGCGGCGGGCCGGGCGGTCGGCGTCACGGCAGGGTCGGCCGGGCTGGGCCGCGTTGGCGGGTTTCCTGGTGCTGCGCGCCCGCTGGGACCTCGGCCTCCGCGACGCGGCGACCCTCCGGTCGGGCACGCGCACCGTGGCCGCGCTGACCACGGCGGGCTGGGTCGTCGCCGCGTTGGACGCCCGGTTGATCGTGGCGCGGTTGGCGATGGAGCTGGGCCGGTCGGCGATCGCACGCCGCGAGCTGACGGCGGCGACGCGCTCGGGCCGCACCGGACCGGCCGAGGTGCGGGCCCGTGCCTGGCACGCCTTGGCGTTGCTGCGACTGCAGGACGGCGACCGGCACGGCGCGGATTCCGCGCTGCGGGCCGGTGTCCGGGTGCTCGACCGGTTCCGCGCGGGCCTGGGCGCGACGGAGCTGCGCGCGCACGCCTCGGGCCACGCCGACGAGCTGACCGCGCTGGGGCTCCGGCTCGCCGTGGAGTCGGGCCGGGCCGAGTCGGTGCTGCGGTGGGCGGAACGACGGCACGCCTGCGCGTTGCGGCTGCCGCCGGCGCGACCGCCGGACGACGTCGCGCTGGCCGCGGACCTGG
>NZ_JBHTLK010000480.1:0-1360 GCF_042678885.1 Saccharothrix hoggarensis | reverse complement strand
CGGCCGGTGCCGCGCAAGCTCGCCGACGAGCTGGTGGCCAAGTACATCGACCTGCTGGACATCCGGCCCGCCGACCCCGACCGCGCGGTCGGGAACCTGTCGGGCGGCAACCAGCAGAAGGTGCTGCTGGCGCGGTGGCTGGTGACCCAGCCCAAGTTGTTGATCCTGGACGAGCCGACGCGCGGCATCGACGTCGGCGCGAAGGCGCAGATCCAGAAGGTCGTCGCCGACCTGGCCGCGGAGGGCATGGCCGTGCTGTTCATCTCCGCCGAACTGGAGGAGGTGGTGCGCGTGTCCGACCGGGTGGTGGTGATGCGCGACCGGCAGAAGGTCGCCGAGCTGGACGGCGCGGCGGGCGTGGACGACGTCATGGCGCTCATCGCCGGCGGCGGCGACCACGGCGTGGACACGGGTGTGAAGGCGGTGGCGTCGTGAAGAACCGACTGCTCTGGCCGGTGCTGGCGCTGGTCGCCCTGCTGATCCTGAACGTGGTGGTGACACCGTCGTTCTTCTCGATCAGGCTCCAGGACGGGCACCTGTTCGGCAGCCTCATCGACATCCTGCGCAACGGCGCGCCGACGCTGCTGATCGCGTTGGGCATGACGCTGGTGATCGCGACCCGCGGCATCGACCTGTCGGTCGGCGCGGTGGCGGCGATCGCGGGCGCGGTGACGTGCACCTACATCGCCTCCGGCGGCAACGCGTGGGTCGGGATGGGCCTGGCGCTGGCGCTGTGCGCGGTGCTCGGGCTGTGGAACGGGTTCCTGGTGTCGGTGCTGGGCATCCAGCCCATCATCGCCACGCTCGTGCTGATGACCGCCGGGCGCGGGGTCGCGATGCTGATCACCGAGGGCCAGATCATCACCGTGAACGACGACACCTACCGACAGGTCGGCGCGGGGTTCCTGGTGCTGCCGATCGCGATCCTGATCAGCCTCGCGGTGCTCGGGCTGGTGGCGCTGGTGACCCGGCGGACCGCGCTGGGCCTGCTGATCGAGTCGGTGGGCGTGAACCCGGCGGCGTCGCGGCTGGCGGGCGTGCGGGCGCGGACGATCATCTGGACGGTGTACGTGTTCGCCGCGCTGTGCGCGGCCGTCGCCGGGTTGATGATCAGCTCCAACGTCAGCGCGGCCGACGCCAACAACGCCGGCCTGTGGATCGAGATGGACGCGATCCTGGCCGTCGTCATCGGCGGCACGTCGCTGGCCGGCGGCCGGTACTCGCTGACCGGCACGCTGCTCGGCGCGTTGATCATCCAGACGTTGACCACGACGGTCTACACGATCGGCATCGCGCCGGAGATCACGCTGGTGTTCAAGGCGATCGTGGTGATCGCGGTGTGCCTGATGCAGGCGCCGGT
>NZ_JBHTLK010000479.1:0-1414 GCF_042678885.1 Saccharothrix hoggarensis | reverse complement strand
CGGCGCCGACGTGGACCTCCGCCGCCGGCCGTGACGGGTCGGTCGGGCGCGGGACGTCAGCGGACGGTGGCCTCGCGGAACCCCGCGAGCCACCGCCGCACCTCCGCGGGCGACCGCAACCGCACGTGCGGGAGGTCCGCCAGCACGCCGGGGTAGGTGGCGCGGTGCCTGCGGTGCGCGCTCCACGCCCACCCGATGACCGAGTCCGGCCCGAACAGGAACGCCCAGCGCTCCCGGTTGCCGTTCCACAGCTCGGTCCGGCGCACGATCCGGCCCACGCTGCGGCGCAGCAGCCTCGGCAGGAATACCCGCGGCGGCATGTCCAGCCACACCAGCAGGTCGGCGCGGTGCCACAACACCTCCGCGGTCTGCCGGACGAAGTTGCCGTCGACCACCCACGCCGGCCCGTCCGTCGCCTCGGCGAGCCGCTGCCGGTACTCCTCGACGGGCGGGCTGGTCCAGTCCGGGCCGTGCTGGAGGGCGTCCAGCTCGACGTGCGCACCGCCGACGAGCGCGGCGAGCTCGTTCGCCAGCGTGGTCTTGCCCGCCCCGCTGACGCCGAGGAGGACGATCCGACGTGGTCGTTCCCGCGTTGTCACTGCGAACTCCTGCCCGCGTTGGTCCCGATCGGCGCTAGCAGTCTGCCGGCCACGCCACCAAGCGACCCCGGGACCAGCAGCGGCCGACGGCCTCGGCGCGCACGGTCGCCCCGTCGAACACCGCCAGGCCGATGGTGCTGTGGCCGGAGGCGCGGCGGTCGCCGAGGGTCGGGATCGCCGGCGCGACCCCGACCCCTTCCACCGAGACCCACGCCACGGGCCGACCGGACGCCGCTTCGTCCAGGCGGTGCAGGAAGCGCAGGCGGCCCTCCGGCGAGAGCCGCGACAGCGCCCACGTCGTGGTGACGACCGGCAGGGCGTGCGCGGGAACGCGGGCGAACGCGTCGGGCAGGAGGTCCACGACGTCACCGCGCAGCAGCACCGGGGAGACCGCCGCGGCCAACGCCGTCTCCGCGTCCAGCCGCGCGACCCGCTCCGACCGGTCCGGCGCGTCCGGCCACAGGCAGGCGCGCAACCACCGGGCGTCGTCCGGGTCGGTCACGTCGAGCGGGTCGGGGTCGACGCCGACGCGGGCGACGATCTCGGGCAGCGCCCGCGTCGGCACGGGCCGGTCGCCCACGACCGAGCACGACACGCGCACGGGAGACGCCGGGTCGCCCAGGGACTGCCCGTTGCCGTAGGCGATGGCGACGCGGTCGACGACGAGGTTGAAACCGGCCGCGCAGCCCACGTCGACCAGCCCGACCGCGTCCGCGCCGACCCGTCGCGCCACCTCGGCGACGGCCGGGTACAGGACGGCGCAGCGGCCGGTCTCGTCGGTCCGCGGCTGCCGGCGCGCGGCGATGGCCGCGACC
>NZ_JBHTLK010000478.1:0-1444 GCF_042678885.1 Saccharothrix hoggarensis | reverse complement strand
CGTCCACGGTCGCCGTGCCGCCCGCGTCGTGCGACCCGACGGCGAGCCTGCGCCCCGTGGGCCCGTTGCCGCCGGCCGGGCAGATGCCCGCGGGGACGACCATGGCCCGCGTGCAGGCGCGGGGCCGGCTGATCGCGGGCGTGGACCAGAACACCTACCTGATGGGGTTCCGCAACCCGTTCTCCGGCGAGCTGGAGGGCTTCGACGTCGACATGGCCCGCGAGGTGGCGCGGGCGATCCTCGGCGACCCGGCCGCGATCCAGTTCAAGGTGCTGACGTCGGAGGAGCGCATCCCGGCGTTGGAGCGCGGCGACGTGGACATCGTCGTGCGCACCATGACGGTGACGTGCGACCGGTGGCAGAAGGTGAACTTCTCGACCGTCTACTACCACGCCGGGCAGCGGGTGCTGGTGCCGTCGAACTCCGACGTGACGGGCATCGACGCGCTGGGCGGCAAGCGGGTGTGCGCGACCAAGGGGTCGAGTTCGCTGGTGAACGTGGCCAACGCGCCGTCCGGGCCGATCGCGGTGTCCGTGCCGAACTGGACGGACTGCCTGGTGATGCTCCAGCAGGGCCAGGTGGACGCGATCTCGACCGACGACACGATCCTCGCCGGGTTCGCCGCCCAGGATCCCTACACGAAGGTCGTGGGCCCGCAGTTCACCGCCGAGCCGTACGGGATGGCGTTCCGCAAGCCGGACGAGGACTTCGTGCGGTTCGTCAACGCGCTGCTGGAGCGGCTGCGGGCGGACGGCACGTGGGCGTCGATCCACCGGCGGTGGCTGGGCGCTCCCCCGGCTCCGCCCGCCGCCGTGTACCGGGATTGACGTGGACGCCCGACGGGATGCGGCCCGTGAGGACTCGGCCCGGCGGACACCGGCCGAGGGGAAACCGGCCCGGGGGAAGGCGGCTCGGGGGAAGGCGGCTCGGCGGGAGCTCGCGCGGGAGGAACTGGCTCGCCTGCGGGCCGAGGGCGAGCGGATCGCCGAGGCGCTGCTCGCGATGGACGACCACCCCGGCCACGGGCTGCTGCGCGGCGCGACGACCGGCGCGACCCGTGACCGGTGGCGCGAGATCGGCCCGGCGATGGTGCTGCTGTGGCAGTGGTTCGACGCCTACCGGGAGGTCCTGGCGCGGGTGGACGCGGCGCCCGGCCCCGACGAGGTGGCCCGCCTGGTGACGGAGCCGGTCGTGGTGCTGGACGAGCGGCCCGTGCCGGTGCGCACCCTGACCGGGCCCGCGGTGGTCGGCGAACGGGTCGCGCTCGGCGTGCTCGTGGACCGGATGAAGGAGCAGTACGCGCAGGTCATGGCGGTGTTGACCGAGGTGCGCGAGGCGTGGGCGCGGCGGCTGGAGCTGCTGGACCCGTTGCCGGGGCGGCTGGCCGGGCTGGACTCGCCCGCCGTCGAGCGGCTGCGCGCGGAGGTGGCGGCCGCGCACGCCC
>NZ_JBHTLK010000477.1:0-1459 GCF_042678885.1 Saccharothrix hoggarensis | reverse complement strand
GAGCCGGCGCACCCGCTCCTCCAGCAGCCGCAGCGCGGGCGGGTCGAGGTCGCAGCGCGGCAGCACCACCTCGGGCGCGCCCTTCACGCTCAGCACCAGCCGCTTCCCCATCCGGCCCGCGGTGGCGTGGTAGCCGCGGGACGGCTCGAACGGCAACGCCTCGACCAGCGTCCAGCCCCGCGCGCCGGTCGTGGGGCCCACGCGCACGCGCCGCGCGCCCTCCAGCACCGCGCGGTCCGTCTGGTGCGCGAGGTCCACCGGGTCGTCGGCGGCCGGTGTCGCCCGCACGGCGGCGGCGAAGACGCGCCGCAGGGCGTCCTCCAGCGCGCCGCGGCGGGCGCCGCGGCGGCCGTTGTCGATGCGGCTGACGGACAGGCTGCCCTCGGTGAGCGTGCCGGTCTTGTCGAAGCACAGCACGTCCACGCGGCCCAGCGCCTCGATCGTGCGCGGGTTGCGGACCAGCGCGCCGTGCTCGGCCAGCCGCCGTGCCGCGGCCAGCTGCGCGGCGTTGACCAGGAACGGGAGCCCTTCCGGCACCGACGCGACGGCCAGGTTCACCGCCGCGCCCATGCTCTCCCGCAGCGGCACGCCCCGCAGCAGGCCCGCGCCGGTCACCAGGGCCGCCGCGCCGAGCGCGACGGCCAGCGTCTTGCGGGTCAGCTCGGCCAGCCGCGCCTCCACCCCCGTGGTGGGCACGTTGCGCCGGGCCGCCGCCATGCTGCGGCCGACCTCCGTGGCGTCCCCGGTGGCGACCACCACGGCCAGCGCCGTGCCCGCCGCGATCGTGGTGCCCTCGTAGAGCATCGACGTCCGGTCGGCCAGCTCCGCGGCCACCACGGGCGCCGGGTCCTTCGCCACCGGCAGGGACTCGCCGGTCACGGACGACTCGTCGGCTTCGAGCCCTTCGGCGCCGAGCAGCCGGCAGTCGGCGGGCACCACGTCGCCCGCGCCGAGCCGGACCACGTCGCCCAGCACGAGCTCGTCGGCCGTCACGTCGTGCTCGCCGCCGTCGCGGACCACGGTGGCGCGCACCGCCGAGCGGCCGAGCAGGGACGCCAGCGCCCGGTCGGTGACGACCTGCTGCACGCTCCCGATCAGCGCGGACACGCCCACCACGGCCGCGACCAGCGCCGCGTCGGCCGGTGAGCCGCCCGCCGCCGACACCGCCGCGCCGACCGCGAGCACCGGGGTCAGCGGGTTGGCCAGCTCGGCGAGGAAAGCGCTGCCGAGGCTGGTGCCGACGGCCTGCCGCCCGGTGGACGTCCGCTGCCTGCGCTTGGCCTCGCGGTCGGCCAGCCCGTCGCGGGTCGAGCCCAGCCGGTCGAGCACGGTGGCCGCGGGCATGAGGTGCCACGGCTGGGAGGTGGGCGTGACCGGCACGGCGCCGTTGCCGGCGAGCCGCTTCGCGCGCCACACGCCGTCCACGAACGCGACGGCCGCCGCGCCGTCCACGGCACGG
>NZ_JBHTLK010000476.1:0-1483 GCF_042678885.1 Saccharothrix hoggarensis | reverse complement strand
CCACGGCGGCGGCCAGCCGGAACACGGCCTGCTCGAAGCCCGCCAGCGCCGCGACGACGACCGCCGTCGCCGCGGCGTGGGCCAGCAGCCCGGACGGCGACGGCACCAGCTCGCGCGGGTGCCGGGTCAGCAGGGCGAGGAACACGTGCGCCGCCACCTGCACCACGCCGACCAGGCCGAGCAGCTCGGCGAACCCGAGCTGCCGGTCCGTCAGCGGCACGCAGGTCCAGGCGATGGCGAAGGCGAACACCAGCACGTGGGGCAACGACGGCACGTGACCGCCGCCGCCGGCGTGCGCGAGCACGGCGAGCAGACCGGTCGACAGCCCGACCGCGCCGCAGCGCACGACGCGCGCGGCGCCACGGGTCGCTACCGGCGCCAGTGCCACGCTTCCGCAGCGTAGTGGTCCCGACCGGGTCGGGAGTAGACCCGAATGCTCGCCGTTCGCTGAGGTCAGGGCATCTGGAAGCGCTCCCGGACCCAGTCGGCGAAAGTCCGCGGCGGGCGGCCCAGCACGGTGGCCACGTCGTCGGAGAGCAGCGACCCGCCGCCGGTCCGGACCGCCCGCACGCCCTCCGCGTACGCCTCGGGCAGCGACTCCAGCGGAACGTCCACAGTGGACAGGGGACGGCCCAGGAACCCCGACAGGACGGCCACCTGCCCCGGCACGTCCAACAGCTCCGGCCCGGTCAGCGTGTACGTCCGCCCGTGGTGGTCGCCGAGCAGCGCCGCCACCGCCACCTCGGCCAGGTCGCGCGGGTCGACCACGCCCAGCCTGGTCGTGCCCATCGGGTTCGGGATCGGATCGCCGGCGGCGATCAGCGACGCCCACTGGAGCGAGTTCGACGCGAACAGACCGGCCCGCAACACCGTCCACGACGGGAACGCGCGGGCCGCCTCCTCTCCCGGACGGTGCCACGTGGAGACCGGGCCGACCGGGATGGCCGACAGCTTCACCACCTTGGGCACGCCCGCGCGCTTCGCCGCGTCCAGCACGGCCAGGTCGTAGGCGGGCAGCTCGGGCGTGCCGGGGCCGAGCAGGAACAGCGCGTCCACGCCGGCGACGGCGCGGTCGAGGGACGCCGGGTCGGTGTGGTCGCCGCGGACCTGGTCACCGGTCGGCGTGCGGGACATGGCGCGGAACGGGACGGCGCACTCGGCGAGGAGGCGGACGACTTCGCGCCCGGTGGTGCCGGTGGCACCCGTGATCAGCAACATGCGGCGAGTCTGGTTCGACGGGGTCGGGAAGGTATTGGAAGTTCCGGCGGTTGTGCGGGACGTGGACGAGCGCTTGCGGCCGTGGGTCACCGGGATCGGCACGCGGCGCCTCGCCGGCGAGCGGCTCGTGCACGCGCCGGACACGGCGACCACGCTGGTCCTGTGCTCGGAGACGGGCGAGGCGTTCGTGCTGGGCCCGCGCGACCGCGCCGGCTACCACGCCGGGCGGCCGGCGCGGCGGACCGTCGTGCGGCTCACGCCGGGG
>NZ_JBHTLK010000475.1:0-1490 GCF_042678885.1 Saccharothrix hoggarensis | reverse complement strand
GGGCCGCGCGGGTGCGGGTCCCACACGACGGGCCGGCGGGCGAGCACGCCCCGCAGCCGCTCGTCGCGCACCAGCCCGCGCCCGTAGTCGGACACCAGCACGTAGTCGGCCTCCAGCACGGCGTCGAGCATGTCGTCCGTGGCCTGCGGCGCGCCGGGACCGCCGCCCCGGTCGAGCCGGGCGATCGACTGGTCGCCGGCGCGCAGCCGGGTCTTGACCGGGGTCGGCGCCGGGGACGGCCCGAGCACGCACGGCACCCGCGCCAGCTCGGCCCGCAACCGCTGGCCGTCCTCGTCGTCGGCGACCGCGCTGACCAGCGTCACGTCGATCCCGTCGGCCGCCGCCAGCGCCGCGGCGAGCCCCGCCCCACCGGGCCGGGCGCGTTCCTCCTCGACGTCCAGCACGGGCGCGGGCGCGTCCGGGCACAACCGCTCGACCGTGCCCAGCACGTCCACGTCGAGCAACGAGTCACCGACGACAACAAGCTTCACGAGACCCTCCGCTCCGCCGCGGGCAACGCCGCCTCGAACGCCGCGCACAGCGCGTGCACCGCCACCAGCTGCGCCTCCTGCACGTTCGCCGGCTCGCCCGGCAGCGACAGCACCTCGTCCACCACCTCGGCCAGCGGGTTCGGGGTCGGGCCGGTCATCGCCCACACGTGCGCCCCGGCCGCCCGGGCCGCCTTCGCGGCCTCCAGCAGGTTCGGGCTGCGCCCACTCGTGGTCAGCAGCACGACCACGTCCTGGGGCCGGGCGTGCGCGGTGACCTGGCGGGCGAACACCTGGTCGTAGCCGTAGTCGTTGCCGATCGCGGTGACGCTGGACGACTCGGCGCACAGCGCGATCGCCGAGAACGGCCGGCGGTCGTCGCGGAACCGGCCGACCAGCTCCGCGGTCAGGTGCTGCGCCTCGGCGGCCGAACCGCCGTTCCCGGCGGCCAGCAGCCGTCCGCCGTCGCTGAGCCGTCGGGCCAGCACGCCGCCCCAGCGGGTCAGCCGGGGCGCCTGGGTGCGCAGCCCGGCCAACGTCTGGGCGAGTCCGTTCAGGTGGCTCTCGACGGTCATCGCGTGCCTCCCACGGCCACGGCCTGGCCGGCCGTGACCCGCTCGTAGACGCGTTCGGAGTCCTCGGCGATCCGGTCCCACGTGTAGCGCACGCCCACCCGGTCGAGCCCGGCGATGCCGCACGCCTCCCGCCGCGCCTGGTCGGCCAGCAGCGAGTGCAGCGCACGGGCGAGCGTGGCCGGTTCGCGCGGCGGCACGAGCACGCCCGTGACGCCGTCCACGACGGTGTCCGTGAGCCCGCCGACCGCGCTGGCCACCACCGGCACGCCGCACGCCATGGCCTCCAGCGGCACGATGCCGAACGGCTCGTACCACGGCACGCACGCCACCACGTCGGCCGAGCGCAGCAGCGCCGGCATCGCGTCGCGCGACACCTGGCCCGCCAGCCACAGCCGGTCCCGCACGCCGACGCGCTCGGCGTGCGCGG
>NZ_JBHTLK010000474.1:0-1516 GCF_042678885.1 Saccharothrix hoggarensis | reverse complement strand
GTGCCGGGCGACGTCGGCGGCGATGGCGTCGACGTCGGCGGTGGCGGGGCGGCCGTGCTCGGCGGCGGTGGCGCGGCCACCGTGCCGTGACGGGAGCGCGAACCGGTCGTCGCGCGGCAGCACGCCGAGCACCTCCAGCCCGACCTCGGCGCACGCGCCGCGCAGCACGTGCTCGTGGCGGGCGGAGCCGACCTGGTTGAGCACCACGCCGCCGAGCCGCACGGTCGGGTCGTAGCCGCGGAACCCGTGCAGCAGCGCGGCGAGGCTGCGGCTCTGGCCGCGGGCGTCGACCACGAACAGCACGGGCGCGGACAGGAGCTTGGCGACGTGCGCGGTGGACCCGACGCCCTCGGTGTCCACCCGGCCGTCGAACAGGCCCATCACGCCTTCCACGACGGCCAGGTCGCAGCCGCGGGCGCCGTGCGCGAACAGGGCGGGCACCCGGTGGTCGCCGACCATGACCGGGTCGAGGTTGCGGCCCGGCCGGCCGGTGGCCACCGAGTGGTAGCCGGGGTCGATGTAGTCGGGTCCGACCTTGAACGGCGCGACCTTGTCGCCCGCGCGGCGCAGCGCCGCCATCAGGCCGGTGGCGACGGTGGTCTTGCCGCTGCCCGACGCGGGCGCGGCGACCACCAGCCGGTTCACCACTCGATCCCCTTCTGCCCCTTCTGGCCCGCGTCCATCGGGTGCTTGACCTTGGTCATCTCCACGACGAGGTCGGCGGCGTCGACGAGCGCGTCCGGCGCGTACCGGCCGGTGATGACGACGTGCTGGTGGCCGGGCCGGTCGCGCAGGGCCCGGACGACCTCGTCCACGTCGATCCAGCCCCAGTGCAGGGGGTAGGTGAACTCGTCCAGCACGTACAGGCCGTGCTGCTCGGCGGCGAGTCGGCGGGCGATCTCCCGCCAGCCCTCGCGGGCGGCGGCGGCGTGGTCGTCCTCGGTGCCCTGCTTGCGGGTCCAGGACCAGCCCTCGCCCATCTTGTGCCACTCGACCGGGCCGCCTTCGCCGGTCTGCTCGTGCAGCCGGCCGAGCGCGCGGAACGCCGACTCCTCGCCGACCTTCCACTTGGCCGACTTCACGAACTGGAAGACGCCGATGGACCAGCCCTGGTTCCACCCGCGCAGGGCGAGGCCGAACGCGGCGGTGGACTTGCCCTTCATCTCGCCGGTGTGGAGCACGACCAGGGGCCGGTTGCGGCGCTGCCGGGTGCTGAGGCCGTCGTTGGGGACGACGGACGGTTGGCCTTGGGGCATGTCGAGGCTCCTACGCGGCTCGTGCGGCGCGCACGACGCCGGCGACCTGGTCTGCGGACAGTTCTTCCAAGCGCAGGCACGCCGCTTCCAGCGCGTCCGCGACGCGTGCGGCCAGGCCGAGCCTGACGGGGCCGTGCTCGCAGTCGACGACGACGGACGCGACCCGGTCGGCGGCCAGCAGCCCGGCGGCGCGCACCGCGTCGCGCATCGGGTCGCCGCCGGTGGCGGTGGACGTGGCGCGGCCGTCGGTGAGCAGCACC
>NZ_JBHTLK010000473.1:0-1520 GCF_042678885.1 Saccharothrix hoggarensis | reverse complement strand
CGCGACGCCTCTGGGTCGCCGGGCCGCGGCTGCGGCACGCGCGCCGGGAGGTGGAGGTGCTGCGCCGGGCGCACGGCGGCCGCATGCAGTCCACAGTGGACGGTGCGCTGCGCGGGATGGGCCGGGCCGACGTCGCGCACGTGGCCGCGCACGGCGTCCGCCGGGGCGAGCTGTTCTCCTACCTGCGACTGGACGACGGCCCGCTGTACGGGCACGACCTGAACGCCTTGCCGAGGGTCCCGTCCGTCGTGGTGCTGTCCGCGTGCGAGTCCGGCCTGGCGCGGGTGTTGTTGCGGCGCGGCGCGCGGGTCGTCGTGGAGAGCGTGCGGGCGGTGCCGGACGACCGGGTGGTGAGCCTGATGATCGATCTGCACGCCCACCTGGCCCGGCCCGCGCAAGCGCTTGCGGACGCCCAGGCCCGGCACGGTGACCTCGGTTTCGTGTGCGTCGGCGCGGGGTGACCGGGTGCCGCCCGACCGGTCGACACCCGAATGGTCTAACGCCGACCCCGACCACGAAACCGCCGCTCAGCCGTCCACACGGGACACGACTTCCGCGTCCACAGCGGACTTCCGGACTCGCGCCAGGAGCCCGTGACCACAACGGACGGTGTTCGCGAACCGGCGGAACAACCCGGACAGCCGCACCGCACCGCCCTTCCGAGTGGGTTCCGCCGGAGAACGTTCGAAAATCCCGTAACCAGTGCTACACATAGCAGAACGTCGACCTCGAACGGTCCGTCCCGTTCGCCGTACCCGGAACGGTGGTGATCCACGGTGGCAGTCTCCGACGCGGTGCGCCGCAGCGGATCGCTGCTGCTCAGGACGCTCGCCGCGGGCGGGTTGGCGACGGCGGCGTGGCTCGTCTGCGCCGGGTCCGCCGCGGCCGACGAGGACCACGCCGACGAGGTGGCGCAGCCGCTCGACGCGCTGACCGTGGCGCTCGACGACCTCCGCGTGCCGGCCGGCCTGCTGGACGACGTGCTGCCACAAGCCGCGCCCGCCGCCGAGTCGGCCGGTTCCGCCCTCCCCGGGGCTCTTCCGCAAGGCCTGCCGGAGTCCCTTCCGCAGGCCCTCGTGCCGGCGGCCGCGCAGGCCGGCGCCGACGAGATCGCGCGCGACCCGGAGTTCCACCTCTTCACGGTCGACCTGAACCCCCTGGCCGCGTCCGCGGTCGAGCCGGAGGCCGCGTTCCCGGCGGTCGTGGCCATGTCCGGGTTCCCGGGCGGGCCGTCGGGCGACCACGCGGGCAGCTACTCCGGCGGCTACTCCGGCGAGGCCGAGGCCTACCCGTACCCCGAGGACGACCGGTACCCGTACTCCGACGACTCGGAGTACACGCACCCCGGTTCCAGCAGTTCGGGTTACAGCCACTCCGGGTCGGTGTCCAACACCATGCCCGCCCCGATGTACGAGGCGAAGGTGGCCGCGAAGGCAGCCGCCCGCGCCGCCGCCGAAGCCGCCCTGACCCCGGCGCCCGCGCCGAGCGTCCCGACGGCGACGGCGGACGAGACCGCGGCG
>NZ_JBHTLK010000472.1:0-1538 GCF_042678885.1 Saccharothrix hoggarensis | reverse complement strand
CCGCCACCAACGCGGCCAGCCCCCGGTACCAGCCGGGCCGCCAGTCGTCCGGCGCGGGCAACCGCGGGTCGACCGGGTCCGCCGGCGCCGCCAGCTCGTCCAACCCGGCGACCGCCTCGTCCACCCGGCCCGCCTCGATCAGCGCCCGCACCACCTGCAACCGCACCTCGACCGTCTGCACCGGGGCCGCCCGCAACGCCGCCACCACCTGGTCCGGGTCGCCCGTCGTGGCCGCCGTCGCCAGGAACCCCGCCGCCTCGTCCGACGTGTCCACCTGCGGCACCGGCAGCCCCGACGCCGCCGCCCGCACGTCCAACCCGCTCTCCGGCCCGAACGCCCGCCGCTCCGGCGTGAACTGCCGCGACACCCCCGGCCGCGGCACGCCGTCCTGCTCCGCCAACACCTCCCGCAGCACACCCGTGAGCTGGTCGGCCATCTCCTCCGCCGACCCGAACCGCTGCTCCGGGTCCGGGTTCGTGGCCCGCTGCAGGAACCGGTGGAACGAGCCGTGCCGGCGCAGCAGCGGCTGCTCGTCCGGGCCCGGCAGCGAATCCTTGTGCCGGCCGCGGAAGTCGAACGGGAAGCTCATCACCGCCAACGCCCGGCCCACCGTGTACAGGTCAGACGCCACCGACGGCCCCGCCGTGCCGATCTCCGGCGCCTGGTAGCCGATCGTGCCGTAGATCGGGGAGTGCCAGTCGTCCACCCGCCGCACCGCGCCCAGGTCGATCAGCTTCAGCTGCTCCTCGGTCTGGATCACGTTGTCCGGCTTGAAGTCGCAGTACAGCAGGCCGACGCCGTGCAGGTACCCCAACGCGGGCAGCACCTCCAGCGCGTAGGCGATCGCCTGCGGCACCGGCAACGACTCGCGTCCCGTGCCGCCCGCCCGCAACTGCTTGATCATGTCCTTGACCGACGTGCCGCCGACGTACTCCATCACGATGTAGTCGACGAGCTCGCCGGTCGCCCGGTCCTCGTGCCGCACGAAGTTGTGGATCTTGACGATGTTCGGGTGCTCCACCTCGGCCAGGAACCGCCGCTCCGCCATCGCCGCCGCCATCGCGTCCGCGTCGCCGGAGTCCAGCAGGCCCTTCAACACCACCCACCGGTCGCTGACCGCGTGGTCGGCCGCCAGGTAGATCCAGCCGAGGCCGCCGTGCGCCAGGCAGCCCAGCACCTCGTACTGGTCGTGCAGCACCTCACCCGGAGCCAGCTTCGGCGTGAACGAGTAGCGGTGCCCGCAGTGCGCGCAGAACCCCTCCACCCGGCCCGAGCGCCCGTCCCGACCGCGCCCGACCTCCTTGCCGCAACTGGAGCAGAACCGCTTCGCCTCCGGCACCTCCGGATCGGTCAGCACCGCCGTCTTCGGGTCGCGGTAGGGCACCCGCGGCACCTCCACCAGGCCCGCGCCCAACCTGCCCCGCCCGGACGACAGCGTCGACGCCGACGCCCGTCGCGACCTGCCGCCCGAGGACGTCGCCGGCGGCCACGCCGCCGTGCCCGGACCACTCGCGGGCCCCGTCGCCGACGGCTCGCCG
>NZ_JBHTLK010000471.1:0-1544 GCF_042678885.1 Saccharothrix hoggarensis | reverse complement strand
TCCTTGGCCTCGGCCCGGCCGTCGGCGTCGAGGACGTCGAGCGGCAGGCCGGTGGCGAGGCGCAGTTCGAGCAGCACGCGTTCCACCCGGCGGTCGTCGTCGCCCAGGACCTCGCGCCCGGCGGCGGGCGACGTGCCGGCGGCCAGCAGCTCGGCGTACTTCGCCGGGTGCTTGACGTTCCACCAGCGCACGCCGCCGACGTGGCTGTGCGCGCCGGGGCCCGCGCCCCACCAGTCGGCGCCCTGCCAGTAGAGGAGGTTGTGCCGGCACGCGGCCTCGGCGGACGCCGCCCAGTTCGACACCTCGTACCAGCGCAGGCCCTGCGCGGTCATGGCGGCGTCGACCAGCTCGTACTTGTCGGCCAGCACGTCGTCGTCCGGCATGGGCAGCTCCCCGCGGCGGACCCGGCGGGCCAGCGCCGTGCCCTCCTCCACGATCAGCGCGTACGCCGACACGTGGTCCACGCCGGCTTCGCGCACGGCGTCGAGGGACGCCCGCAGGTCGTCGACACCTTCTCCCGGCGTGCCGTAGATGAGGTCGAGGTTCACGTGGTCGAAGCCGGCCTCGCGGGCTTCCCGGGCCGCGGCGACCGGGCGGCCGGGGGTGTGCGCGCGGTCGAGCACGGCGAGCACGTGCCGTGCGGCGGACTGCATGCCGAGCGAGACGCGGGTGTAACCAGCATCACGGATGGCGGAGAAGAAGGCGGGTGACGTGGACTCCGGGTTCGACTCGGTGGTGACCTCGGCGCCGGGCGCGAGGCCGAACGACGACCGCACCGCGTCGAGCACCCGGGCCAGCCCGTCGGCGCCGAGCAGGGACGGCGTGCCGCCGCCGACGAACACCGTGTCGGCCGCCGGCGGGGCGCCGAGCACGGTCGCGGCGAGGTCCAGTTCCCGCCGCAGGCCCTCCAGCCAGGACGCCGGCGAGGCGGAAGTGCCCAGCTCACCGGCGGTGTAGGTGTTGAAGTCGCAGTAGCCGCACCGCGTCGCGCAGAACGGGACGTGCACGTACACCCCGAACGGGCGGTCACCCAGGCCGGTGAGCGCGGAGGTCGGGAGTGAGCCGTCGGAGGGCGCGGGATCACCGATCGGCAGAGCGGAGGGCATGGTTCCCAGTGTCCCACCCGCGGCGTTCCGCCCACCGGTCCGCACCGCCGTCTACCAGGTCCGCGAGGCCGTCCCACGATGCGGATGGCGGTGGACCACGGGGTGGACGCGTGGCACGCTGAGGCACATGACATCGACCGGAGTGCGCCTGGTGGTCCGCCGCCACGTCGACTTCCGTCGTGTCTCCAGCGCGATGTGCCGTCGTTCGGCATAACCCGCGCCTGCCTTTTTGTTCCCGTCGGCGCCGGGTGCGCTGACGAGACCCCCACCACGGCTGTCCCGGGACTCGCACGCGCACCAGCGCCCCGAATCCCCGGAGGACGAGGATGGTCCCCCCGACGACGACGCCTCAGCGCACCAAGCAGCGCCGAGGTGAGGGGCAGTGGGCGCTGGGCTACCGCGAGCCGCTGAACCCGAACGAGCGGAGCAAGAAGGACG
>NZ_JBHTLK010000470.1:0-1553 GCF_042678885.1 Saccharothrix hoggarensis | reverse complement strand
CGGCGCGGCGGCAAGCGGCCCGGTGCGGCCGATCCCGGCGGTGCCGCCAACGCCGAGGGCCTCGACCGCGCCATCGGTGTCGGCAGTGCGGTCGGCGTCGGCCGCACCGCCGGTCCCAACGGTGGTGTCGGGGTCGGCGGTCGTGTCGGCGGTGGTGGGTGTGCCGTCCGGGGCGGCGGCGGCAGGGATGTCGGTGTCGGCGGCGATGTCGGCGACGGACACCGCGATGGCGCGGTGCAGGCACTTCGGTGCGAGCAGGCAGCTGCACGCCAGGTCGTCCGCCGCCGTCAGCGCCCCGTCGTGCAACGTCCACGTGAGGGTGGTCTCGGGGTCGAGCACGGCTTGCGCGGTGTCGGCGGTCGTGGTCACGGACCACTCGGCCGCGCGGGACAGGGAGGCGTCCACGCGCTTGCGCAGTCGGGGCGGCAGGCTGTCGAGGACGTCGGCCACCACGGCCGGCACCACCGGGGGCACGGTCATCCGCGCACCTTCTCCCCCACCCACCGCGCCAGCTCCTGCGGGCTGAGCGCGGCCACCGGCATCCCGGCCGCGACCAGCGCGCCCGCTACCGACGTGGAGTAGCGGGCGACGCCGCGGTCGTCGAGGCTCGCGCAGCCGAGCACCGTCACACCCGAGGTGACGAGTTCCCGCACCTGCCCGACGAGCGACCCGACCGGGCCGCCCTCCTCGAAATCGCTGACCAACACCACCATCGTCCTCTCCGGGACGGTCACGAGGGAACGGGCGTGTCGCAACGCGCCCGCGATGTGCGTGCCGCCGCCGACCGACACCTCCAGCAACAGCGACAACGGGTCCGACACCTTCTCGGTGAGGTCCACGACCTCGGTGGAGAACGCCAGGAAGTGCGTCGACAGCGCGGGCACCCCGGCGAACACCGACGCGGTGAGCGCCGACCACACCGTGGACGCCTCCATCGACCCCGACACGTCGACCACCAGCACCAGCCGCCAGTCGCTCGCTCGACGTCCCCGCGTCCGGAACACCGGCCGCTCCGGCACGATCACCACCCGGCCGTCGGCGTCACGGCGCGCGGTGGCGAGGTTCGCGCGCACGGTCCGCGGCAGGTCGAGCCGGCCGCCCGGACGCCGGGTCGGCGTGGGCAGCTGGATGCCGGTCAACGCGGGCCGCACCCGGTTCGCGAGCTGCGCGGTCAGCTCGCGGACCAGCCGTGCCACCAACGGCCGCAGCCGCGCCAGCGCCGACTCCGACAACCCGCCCGCCAACGACAGCACGGACCGCAGCAGGTCGACCGACGGCCGCACCGCACCGGGGTCGATCTCCAACGCCGCCTCCAGCCGGCCGCCTTCCGCCGCCGCGGCCAGGACCTCCTCCCGGACGTGGTCGCCGAACAGGTCCCGCAGCTCCTCCGACCACTCGCGCACGTCGGGGAACGGGCTGGAGCGGTCCGCGCCGACACCGCCGCCCGCCGCTCCCTCGCCGCGGTCGCGGCCGTACAGCTCGTCCAGCGCGGCGGCGTAGCGGGCGGCTCCGGCGGGCCGGTCACCGCTCGCGCCCAGCACCAGCCGCCACCG
>NZ_JBHTLK010000469.1:0-1622 GCF_042678885.1 Saccharothrix hoggarensis | reverse complement strand
GCGCCGGCGGGCGACCCGGGCGCCACGGTCACGTTGCCCGCCGCCGCCACCGCGGAACCGGCGGCCGCGACGCCGTCACCGGTCCCGGACGGCTTCGCCAAGGCCGCGCAGACCGACCTGGACAAAGCCACGACCGCCCTCGGCGCGGTGGACAAGGGTTCCGTCCAGCTCGACCTGGACAAGCAGGCCGTCGACGACCTGCTGAAGCTGGTGTCCAAGGCCCGTGACGTGGTCGACAACGTCCACAGCCGGGCGGTGAACAACCTCGACGTCGAGCTCAAGTTCGGCAACAACTGGGTGAGCGACGCGATCAGCCGCCGGCTGCGCGAGGTCGCGGTGGGCAACGAGGAGTCGGCGGTCAACGTGATCGGCGACTTCATGCAGGTGCTCTTCGAGGTCGAGGAAACGATCCGCGAGGCCGCGCGGAACCTGGCGCGGGCCGATGACGATGCGGCGGACGCCTTCGGATCCGCGGGGGAGGCGAAGGGCTGATGGGCGGCAACAACTACGGCGGCGGCCACAACGGCGGCGGCCAGAACCACGGCGGCGGCCACAACGGCGGCGGCCACCACGGTGGCCAGAACCACGGTGACCGGCACTACGGCGGCGGCCAAGGCCAAGGCGGCGGCCAAGGGCACGGCGGTGGCCACGGCAACGGCCACGGCAACGGCCACGGCAACGGGCACGGGCACGGGCACGACAAGCCGACCGACCTCGGCCAGAAGGTCGACTGGATGACGTACTCCCACCAGCAGCTGTGGGAGATGATCAACACCGGCGTCGACCTCAAGGCCGCCGGCAGCGCGCAGGCCGACTGGGCGAGCGTCGGCAAGGCCCTCACCGAGGTGCAGGAGCTGCTGGCCAAGGCGATCGGCCAGTCCACGCTGGCGTGGGAGGGCGAGTCGGCCGAGCGCGCCCGCGAGGCCCTGGTGTCGGTGGAGAAGTGGGCGCTGAACACCAGCGAGCACGCCGACAACGTGGCCAAGTGCATCGCCACCGAGATCGAGCACGTGCAGACGGCGCGCGAGATGATGCCGCCGCCCGCGCCCGCGCCGCCCGTCGTCACGCCGGCCGGCGAACCGCCGCTGACCTCGGCCACGCCGCCCGTCGCCTACATGCCGCGGGCGCAGCTGTCGCGTGACCTCGCCGCGGAAGGCCACGACTACCGGACCCTGACGCCGGACGACGGCCTGGTCGCGAGCCCGCCGGTCGCGAAGGCGCCCAACGCGTTCACCGGCATCGACACCATCGGCGCGCCCGCGATCGACTCGGTCGTCACCGCGGACGCGACGCACCGCCAGGCCGCCGAGGTCATGGCGATGTTCCAGCAGAACTCGTACGCGGTCGACCGGACCGTGCCGTCGTTCAGCCCGCCGAGCAACCCGGTGGCGCCGCCCCCTCCGCCCGTGGTCACGCCGACCCCGCCGGTGGGTGACGGCGGTGGTGGCGGCGGTGCGGGCACCGGTGCGGGCACCGGCGGCAACAACCCGGTCGTCGTGGGCAACAACCCGAACCAGCCCCACAACCAGCGTCCGGGTGGACCGCCCGCGCGCGGTGGTTCCGGCGGCGGCCGGGGCGGCTTCAGCGGGCGCGGCGTCCTGCCCACCCCGGTCGGCCTGACC
>NZ_JBHTLK010000468.1:0-1629 GCF_042678885.1 Saccharothrix hoggarensis | reverse complement strand
GCCGCGCGGCCGCGGCCGACGCCCTCGCCAGCCGCCACGACCTGCCCCTGGTCGGCGTGTTCACCGCCTGGTACGCCGCGCTCCGACTGGCCGTGACCGGCCGCCGTGACGAGGCGCGGACCGCCTACCGCGCCGCCGCGTCCCGCCTGGCCGGGGTCGGGATGCCCGGTCTGGAGCGCGGACTCCTCCCGCTGGCGCTGCTGAGCCTGGGCGAGGTGCCCGACGCCGACTGGGGCCCGCACGAACCGTGGGCACGTCCGCTGGTCCTGCTCGCACGCGGCGACCGCGACGCCGCCCGAGCCGCCGCCGCGGCCGTCCCGGACTCCCCGCACGACCTCCTCTTCGAAGCCCGAACCTGCCTGCACGCCAGGGCGGCGGTCGAACTGGAGGACCGCGCCCTGGCGGAACGCCTCTACCCGCGACTCCTCCCGGCCGCCGGCGAACTGGCCGGCGCGGGCAGCGGCCTGATCACGTTGGGTCCCACCGCACACCACCTGGCCCGTCTGTCCACTGTGCTGGGTCGCCACGACCAGGCCGCCGAACACCACCGCCAAGCTCAGGCGCTCACCGCCAAGACGCACAGTCCACAGTAGAAGCCGCGGCGCCCGAGTAGGACCACCTCAAACGCGCGGCGGCGTTCGCAGGACGGGCACGAGCGCGAGCGCCGGCACCAGCAGCAGCGGCACGACCAGCAACGCCCGCAGAACGCCCACGTGATCGCCCAACAGCCCCACGACGGGCGGTCCGGCCAGGAACGCCGTGTACCCGATGACCGCCACCACGCTCACCCGTGCCGCCGCCCGTCCCTTCTCGTCGGCCGCCGCGCTCATCCCGACCGGGAAGCCCAGCGACGTGCCCAGGCCCCACAACGCCACCCCGGCCACCGCCACCACCGGCGACCCGCCGAACACCGCCACCACCACACCCGCGATGGCGAGCGACATGGTGCACACCAGCACCGGCGCCCGTCCCCAGCGGTCCAGCGCGACCGTGCCCACCACCCGCCCGAGCGTCATGGTCGCCACGAACACCCCGAACACCGCCGCGCCGGCGGCCGGGCCGACCGAGTACCCGTCCACGAACGCCACCGCCACCCAGTCGTTCGCCGTCCCCTCGGTGAACGCCAGCACCAGCACCAGCAGCCCGATCAGCAACGTCCGCGGCTCGCGCCACGCCGCCAGGACGCCGCTGCCGCCCCTCGCGCCCACCCGGTCGCCGACGCGCCGGTACGACCGCGCCGCGACCAGCGTGCCGCCCAGCACGACCACCGCGACGCCCGCCAGGTCCGCGGTCACCGGCACGTCCAGCCACGCCGCCGGCGCGGCCAACCCGGCGGCGGCCACCGTGCCCAGGCTCCACACCGCGTGGAACCGGGGCATCACGGTCCGCCCGAGGAGCCGCTCGACCGCCGCAGCCTCGACGTTCATCGCCACGTTGCAGACGCCCGAGCCGTACCCGAGCACGAACAGGCCGACCGCCGTCGCGGCCACCGAGGGCCAGACCCCGACGCCGACACCCGCGGTGGCCAGCCCGGCGGCGACACCCGCCGTCGACACGCCCACCGACCGCCGCGCGCCCAGCCGGTGCGTCACCTCGCCGGCGGTCAGCATCGCCACCGTCGCCCCGGCG
>NZ_JBHTLK010000467.1:0-1640 GCF_042678885.1 Saccharothrix hoggarensis | reverse complement strand
CCCCGGACCCGCCGGGGGCGCGACGCCGGGTCAGGTCAGCAGCGCGTGGAGCGCGGGCAGGAGGACGCGGTCCGCGGGCAGCCAGTCGAGGGTGTCGAGGTCGGCGGCGGCGAGCCAGCGGACGGCCCGGTGCTCCACGGGCGACGGTTCGCCTTCCACGAGGTCGGCGGCGTAGACGCGGAGCAGCAGATCGGTGCGCAGCGGCACGTCGGGGCCCAGCTGCTCGCCCGGCGACACGGTGACGCCCAGCTCCTCCGCGCACTCCCGCACGACGGCCGCGTGATCGGTCTCGTCGGGCTCGACGCGCCCGCCGGGCAGCTCCCACTTCCCCGCCGCGTCGGCCGGGTACGAGCGCTGCTGGCCGAGCAGCAGGCCGTCGCGGATGATCGCCGCGCCCACCACCACGCGCGCGCCCACCAGCTCCACGCTGCGCCGCGACACCGCCTCCGCGCGCGCTTCCATCACCTTCAGCGCCAGGCCGCGCCCGACCACGACGTCCGCCAGCCGCCCGAACGGCCCTCCGGGGCTGGACCACTCGACCGAGTCGACCACCATCGTGCCGCCGCCGGTGTGCAGCAGGTCCGTGACCAGCGTCAACCGGGGCAGCGGGCCGCCGACCAGCTCGGCCGACACACCCGTGGTGTCGGCCCGCGTCACGACCAGCATCCCGTTCACCGGACCGACGGACCCGGTCAGCGACGCGCCGGCGTACAGCACCGGACCGCCCGAGATCCGCACGCCGAGCCCGCGCACGGCGCGGGCCAGCAGCCGGGCGTCCAGCAGCGCGGCGGCGACCGTCCGCAACGGGGCGTCCACCAGCGTGGTGGTTCTCAACTCGGGCACGAACGCCGATCCTGCCACCAGCCCAACCGGCGATCACCGGAAGAGCGGCCAGCGCACCTCCAGACGGGCCCCTCCCTCGGGCGACTCGCCCGCCCTGATCGTGCCCCGCCGGCGGCGCACGAGGTGCGCGACCAGCGCCAGGCCGAGGCCGAACCCGCCGGTGGCCCGGCCGCGGTCCGACTCGACCCGGTAGAAGCGGTCGAACACCTTCTCCCGGTGCTCCTCGGGGATGCCGTGGCCGTCGTCGTCCACCAGCAGCCGCACCTCGCGGGCGGCGGGCAGGACCGAGATCCGGATGAACGTGCGGGCGTACCGGGCGGCGTTGCGCAGCAGGTTGTCCAGGACCAGCTCGACCTCGGTGCGCGCGGCGTTGACGAGGCACGCGCTGATCGGCGCGGCGAGCTGCACCAGCAGCTCGGTCTCGCCCAGCCGGTCCACGGCGGCCTGCGCCTGCAGCACCAGGTCGACGGGTTCGGCGCGCGGCAGCTCCCCCGTGTCCGCGCGCGCCAGGATCAGCAGGGCGTCGACCAGCGCGGACAGCCGTTCGGACTCCTCCACGACGGATTCCAGCACCTCGATGGAGAAGTCCGGGTCGGGGTGCGCGACGGCCACCTCCGCCTGCGCCCGCACGGACGTCACCGGCGAGCGCAGCTCGTGCGCGGCGTCACCGGTGAACCGGCGCAGCCGCTCGGTGGCCTCGTCACGCCGGGCCAGCAGTGCGTTCAACGCCTCCGCCAGCGCCTGCAGCTCGTCCCGCGCGGCCGGCACGGGCCGGCGCTGCCCGCGCCGCAGCTCCT
>NZ_JBHTLK010000466.1:0-1672 GCF_042678885.1 Saccharothrix hoggarensis | reverse complement strand
GCCCGCCCGGCCGCGCACCGCGCCGTCCACCCGGTCGCACGCGGGCCAGTCGCCTTCCACGGCCACGAACGAGAAGCCCCGCTCGGCGATCAGCCGCCGGGTCAGCTCGTCGCGCCGGCGGTAGAACTCGTGCGTGCCGTGGCTGGCCTCGCCGAGCATCACGACCCGCGCGTCGCCGACGCGGTCCAGCAGCACGTCGAAGTCGCCCGCGTCGCCCAGTGGCACGGCCATCGCCGCGACCTCGTCACCGTAACGACCCACGGTGTTCGGCCTACCCGTCCGGCAGATCGGCAAACCGGGGCCAACCGGGGCGAACCGGGCTGTCGATCGCAAGGTGTTCGTCAGGTGTGCGGGGGTGCGAGGGTGGCAGGCTCGGTAACCGTGACCGCCGGCCACGACACGGTCGTCCTGGTCGTCCAGGACGACGACCCGACCTCTCCCGCCGACGTGGCGCGGTGGCTCCGCGAGCGCCTGGACGGGTGGCGCGAGCTGGACGTGCTGCTGGTCGGCGTCGTCGTGGGGGAGCTGTTCGGCAACGCCCGGCGGCACGGTTCGCCGCCGTACGTGCTGGAACTCGTGCTCGACCGGTGGCGGGAAGCCCTGGTGGTGAGCGTGCGCGACCGCGCCCTCGGCGGGTCGGGGCCGTGGCGGTCGGCGGCCGGGCTGCTGCTGGTCGACGGGCTGACCGACAGGTGGGGCGTGCTGACCCAGGGCGCGTTCACCACGGTGTGGGCCGAGGTGGTCTTCGAGGACTGAGACCCTGGCGATCTACGCCCGATCGTGACGCTTAGGACACCACCCGTTCGGGAAAACAGGCACGGTGGGACTCCTCGGCATCGACCCGGTGCGCGCGGCGGGCGGCATCGCCAACGCGGCGGGCGGCATCGCCAAGGGGCTGATCGGGCTCGCCCTCGCCCCGCTGGAGCAGACCGCCGTGCTGCGCCGCGACCGACGGAAGGTGTGGTCCTGCCCCGGTCGGCTGCACATCGAGGCGCACGGCGTCCACGGCCCGCGCGGCAGGCAGGTGGCCGGCCGGATCGAACGGGCCGTGGAGGGCCACCCCGGAGTGCTCTGGGCCCGGGTGAACGCGCCGTCCGCCCGCGTGATCGTCGCCGTCGAGGACCCCGCGCCGCCCACCTCCGAGCTGGTCGCGCTGGTGCGCAAGGCGGAGGCCGAGCCGGTCACCGAGGACGAGCGGCTGGTCGAGGACGAGCTGCACCACCCGGCGGACGGCCTGAAGGGCACCCGCCTCCTCTCGACCTTGGCCGCGGACACGGTGGGCTTGGCGTTGGCGGCCGTCACGAAGGTCGCGCCGTGGGCTCCGCTGCCCGGCGAGCTGGGCGCGTTGGTCGCGGCCGTCGACCTGCACCCGAAGCTGCGCGAACTGGCCGCCGGTCGGTTGCAGGGCCGCGAACGCGCCGACACGGCCACGTCCGTGGTCGCCGCCCTGGTGCAGGGCCTCGCGTCGCGCGGCGAGGGGACGTTGCTGGACCTCGCGCAACGCGTGCAGCAGTGGCGCGAGGTGAAGGCGCACGAGCAGGCGTGGTGCGCCGCCGAGTCCGGGCTGATCCGCGGGCCGGACGACGCCGAGGCGGAGCCGGTCGTGGTGGAGCGCCCCCGTCCGCTGCCGGAGGGCCCGGTCGACCGCTACGCGCGGCGGGCCCTCGCGGCG
>NZ_JBHTLK010000465.1:0-1676 GCF_042678885.1 Saccharothrix hoggarensis | reverse complement strand
GGGGACGTCCCCGCACCGGCACGCCCGGAGTCCCGGACCCGTTGCGCGGCCGGGCCGCGGCGGGTGGCGTGCCGCCGACGCGGTCCGAGCGCCGCCGGAAGCCCGAGGCGGAGGCGTTGGACGAGGACCTGTGGCAGACCGACGAGCCGAGGTCGCCGCTGACCGGGCGCTGATCACCTCCCGGGAACACCGCGGCCGCCCGTGGACGACGGGCGGCCGCGGTTGTTCGCGTGGTGGCGCAGGTCACCCGCACCGTCCTGTCACAAGGACCGGGTGGACGGTGTCTTGATGCGCGTCAGGCACACGAGACCACGAGTGAGGACGACGTCATGGGACCGCGGTTCAACCTGTTCGACAGCCCGACCGCCGTGAAGATCGCCAAGCGCATCCACGGCGCCGGGCAGATCCTCGAAGCGTCAACGCTGCCCAGGACCACGCAGGAGCTGATGAACCTGCGCGCCAGCCAGATCAACGGCTGCGGCGCGTGCGTCGACATGCACACCAAGGAAGCCGCCGCGGCCGGCGAGACCGCGGTCCGGCTCCACCTCGTCGCCACCTGGCGCGAGGCGACCGTGTTCACCGACGCCGAGCGGGCCGCGCTGGCGCTCGCCGAGGAGGGCACGCGGCTTGCCGACGCGCACCAGGGCGTGTCGGACGAGACGTGGGCCGAGGTGCGCAAGCACTACGACGACGACGAGATCGGCGCGCTGATCTCGGTCGTCGCGGTGATCAACCTGGCCAACCGGCTGAACGTGATCGTGCGCAACCCCGGCGGCGCGTACGAGCCCGGCATGCTGGCCAACGCCCTGGGCTGACGCGTGCCGGGCTGACGCGCCGTGGGCTGACGCGTGCCGGGCCGACGCGCCGTGGGCTGACGCGTGCCGGGCTGACGCGTGCCAGAGCTGACCGTCAGGCGCGCTGGAGGGCGGCGGCCGGGTCCAGGGGCGAACCGTGGGGGACGCGGGACACCAGGGACACCGGCAGCCGCAACGGCGTGACGCCGGCGTAGCCGAGGACGTCGAGCACGTCCCGGTTCGCCAGCGCGTGCGCCCGGCCCTGGTCCGTCACCAGGACGACGGTGCCCGCGGGCGCGTCCGGGCCGGGCATCACCTCCACCACCGCGGCCCGACCGGGCGGCACGACGACCCGGTCGGCCAGCGGTGTCCCGGTCCGGGTGCGCTGCGGGGTGCTCGTCATCGGGTCGGGTTCGGGCAACTCCGGGTCCAGGACCAGCGCGGGCGCGGAACCCTCGCCGTCGAACGCGGCGCACAGCACGGAACCGTCGGGGGCGAACTCGGGACGCGCCGCGGGCGGCTGCCCCGGCCCGGACGGCACGGGCGGCCCCTGGCGGGCCTGGCTCGCCGCCACCAGCCCCAGCGGCACGCCCACCGGCTGACCGCCGTCGTACGCCTGCGCCGTGGGCGGGAACGTGCGCTGGATGTCGTACTGCAGCTCGGAGATCGGGCGCAGCGCCGCCGCCTCGGCCAGGTAGTGCTGCACGCCGCCGGAGGTCTCCACCACCAGCACCTGGCCGATCCGCACGCCGGGCGCGACCGCGGACGGCTTGCCGATGTCCGGCAGCGCGACGGGCGTGACCGACCCGCCCGCCGGCAGCACGTCCGCCGGCGCCGCGTCGACCCGCGCCCGCGGCTCCGAGCGCAACGCGAGCCCGACGG
>NZ_JBHTLK010000464.1:0-1684 GCF_042678885.1 Saccharothrix hoggarensis | reverse complement strand
GATCGGCGCGGTCGCCGACGCGTGGGGGCTGCGCACGGGGTCGGCGCTCATCCCGGTGGCCGCGGTGGTGATCGTGCTGCTCGCCGCCACCCTGCGGGGTCGTGCGCGGTGAGCCGGGGTCAGCGGGACGCGGGTTCCTGGAACAGCACGGGCGGCGCGTCGCTCGGCGGGCGCGGGGCGGTCCGCGCGGGCTGGTCCGCCCACTGCTCGGCGGCCGGCTCGACGGCGACGTCCTCCACCGGCGCCTCCACGACGACGGGCACGGGCGCCTCGACCGGCACGGCCAACTGCTGCTGGACCTGCGTGATCCACACCAGCCACATGGCCTCGTCGCGGTGGCCGCGGTACTCGGCCTTCAGCCCTGCCAGCGCGCCGCGGACGCGGGCGACGACCACCGGGTTCTCGCGCACGGCCGACCACACGCCGCGCGAGGCGGCGTCCCGCGCCTTCACCAGGAGGCGGACCTGGTCGGTCAACTCCGGTGCGGGCAGGTTCGCCCACGCCGCTGCGATTCTCTGTGCCTTGGTCACGGTGCCATCCTCGTTGAGCGGACGGCACGCGGCTGCCGTGACACGATGTTATCAAGCTCTCGTTTTGCGAGGTCAGGTTCCGGGTGGCGGACACCGGGAGTGACGCTCAGACCCCGCTCGGGTACGTCTCCGGCTCGAACACGTCCACCCGCCGGGTGCGCAGGGGGCGCAGCGCCGTGGTCTCGTCGAACCAGAGGAAGGCGTCGTACCGGTCGCCGAGGACCGTCGGCACGTAGTTGCCCAGGCGTTCCCGCTCCGGGTGGTAGACGACGCCGATCGCGCGGTGGGCCAGCGCCGTCGTGAGCAGGTCGGGCCGGTCGTGACCCGGGGGGAACACGAACAGGGCCTCGCCGGGCGCGGTGTGGTGCAGCTCGTCCTCCAGCGACCCGTCGCGGGCCGGCGGCACCGGCATCACCCGCTGGTCGGCGCCCCACGCGTCGCCCGCGATCACCGTGCCGCGGTGCGCGCCGAACCCGACCAGCACGACCCGGTCGGCGCCGTGGCGCTCCCGGGCGAGCTGCCCGAGGTTGACCAGGCCCGACGCGGCCATGTCGGTGGCGCGGGCGTCGCCGATGTGGGTGTTGTGCGCCCACACCACGGCCTTCGACCCCGGCCCGTAGTGCGCCAGCAGCCGGTCGAGGGTGTCGTCCATGTGCCGGTCGCGGACGTTCCACGACGGCTGGCCGCCGCCGACCAGGGACCGGTAGTACCGCTCCGCGCCCGCGACGACCTCGGCGTTCTGCCACGCGCCGAACCGGCCCGCGCCGTCGGCCGCCGCCTGCCCGCGCAGCCGCGCCAGCAGGTCGACCACCTCGTTCTCGCAGCCCGCCGGCACGAACCGGGTGGCGAGCGCGTACTCCTGCGGGTCCTCGCCGTGCGGCTCGAAGCACCGGTAGGCGGCCAGCGCCGTCGGCACCTCCGCCGGGTCGTGCTCGCGCAGGTGTACCAGGATCTCGCGCAGCGACTCCCACAGCGAGTACACGTCGAGCCCGTGGAACCCGACCCGCTCCTCCTCGGCCAGGCCGCCGTTGTGCGCGCGCAGCCACCGTGCGAAGTCCACGACCTCTTCGTTGGCCCACATCCACGTCGGCCACCGGTCGAACGCGGCCAGCGCGGCCCGCTGGTCCTCCGGCGCGCCCGCCAGGCCGCGCACC
>NZ_JBHTLK010000463.1:0-1703 GCF_042678885.1 Saccharothrix hoggarensis | reverse complement strand
CGGTCCCGGCACCCCGGCAGGGCCACCCCGCACGCGGCCAGCACCGACGCCGCCGCGCCGCCCTCGCCGACCAACCCCAGCAGCAGGTGCTCGGTGCCGATGGCGGTGTGGCGGAACCGCCGCGCCTCCTGGAGGGCCGCCACGGACACCCGCCGCGCGCGGTCGGTGAACCGCGAGTTGACCCCGTGGGGGTTGCCCCTGTCGGACACCGGTGCCCTCCGTGCGCTCAGGCTGCGGTCGGACGACCACAAACCACTCCATCGCACCGAGTTTCCGGGTGTTACCGGAATTTGTCAGCAGCGGCCCTCCTCGCCGCGGTCATGGCGTCGCTCCCGCCGTGCGCGGTCTCCTGGACGAGGACGAGCTCGGCGTCCGGCCAGGCGTGGGCGAGTTCGAACGGCGTGCCGATCAGGTTGCCCAGATCGAGCGCCCCTTGAACGATCACGCCGGGGATGCCCGCGAGCTTCCACGCCTCCTCCAGCACGATCCCCTCCGGCAGCCACGACCCGTGCGCCCAGTAGTGGGTGACGAGCCGGGCGAACGCGAGCCCGGCCTCCGGCCGGTCGAAGCGGAACGCGCCGGTGGTCAGCGGCTGCAGGGCGTCCTCCCACGCGCACCACTCGGCGGCCGCCCGCAGGTGCACCGCCGGGTCGGGGGACAGCAGCAGGTCGAGGTACCCGGCGGCGGGGTCGCCGGACGGCGCCAGTTCGCGGAACCGGGCGTACGCCTCCGGGAACATCGGGGCCAACCCGGTGGTCAGCAGGTCGGTCTCGGTCCGCCGCCCCGTCGCCACGCCCGCGTGCACCATCTCCGACACGCGGTGCGGGAACCGCTCGGCGTACACGAGGCCGAGCACCGACCCCCACGACGCGGCGAACACCAGCCACCGGTCGATGCCCAGGAACTCCCGCAGCCGTTCCAGGTCGTCGACGAGGTGGTCGGTGGTGTTGGTCGACAGGTCGACCGCGGGCGCGCCGGCGTGGGGCGTGCTGCGGCCGCACCCGCGCTGGTCGAACAGCACCACCCGGTACGCCTCCGGGTCGAAGTACCGGCGGACCCGCGGCGTGCAGCCGGACCCCGGCCCGCCGTGCAGCACCACGGCGGGCTTGCCGTCCGGGTTGCCGCAGACCTCCCAGTACAGGAGGTGCCCGTCGCCGACGTCCAGCATGCCGTGGTCGTACGGCTCGATCTCCGGGTACAGCAGCACGATCTACCCCCTCGGTGAGATACAACAGTGCTGTTATATTAGCGCTGCAGCAGCTCCGGCGTCACCGGGGGGAACATCGACCGCACGTCCGTGCCGCCCATCCACAGGCCGATGGCGAACACCGTCGCCGCCTCCAGCAGCTCGGCCCGCGCCAGCGGCCCGGCGTCCACGGGCGCGCACCCGATCGACCGCACCAGCGCCCGCACGACGTCCAGCGCCGCCGGGGAGTCGCCGCACAGCGGCACCCCGAGCGGACGGCCCTCGAACGTCAGCGACGGCAGCCGCCACACGTCCACGTGGCACAGGTTGAACGCCTTCACCACGTGCGCGCCCGACGCCTCGGCGAGCCGTGCGGCGGCCCGCGGCTCGTCCAGCACGAACCGGCCGGGCGCCACCGAGTTCGTGCAGTCGATCACCACCCGGCCCGGCGCGGACCCGACCGCGTCCACCGCGGCGTCCGCCGGCACGGCCGCGAGCACCGCGTCACCAAACTCCA
>NZ_JBHTLK010000462.1:0-1720 GCF_042678885.1 Saccharothrix hoggarensis | reverse complement strand
GGTCCGGGTCGCCCGCCGCGCGCACGCCCCACGCCGTGGCGGGCAGGGCGTCGACGGCGCGCTGGGCGAACTCGCGCAGCGGTTCGGGCCGGTCCAGCTCGCCGATCCGGCCGATGCCGGTGTCCGACGGCAGGTCGGCGACCTCGTTGAGGTTGAACGCGACTTCCTCGTACGGGTGCGCGGCGCGCAGGGCGGCCACCACGTCGGCGCGGCGGCGCCGGTCGAGCACGACCTCGACGCGGGTCTCCGGCAGCCGCTCCAGCCGCCCGACCTCGCCCACGGCCGGGTTCGCGCCGGTCAGCGGCCGGAACTGGCCGGTGCCGTCGACGGTCCACGCCACGGTGTCGTAGTCGCCGAGGGTGCCCGCGCCGGCGGCGTGCAGCGCGTCCAGGACCCGCTGGGCCCGGTCCACCGGCACGTACGTGGTCAGCACGTCGAGCGGACGGGCGGGCGCGGGCGTGAGCGGGCCGGTGACGTGCAGGCCGATCGCCTCGGCCAGGGCGTCCGAGACGCCGGGGTTGGCCGCGTCGGCGTTGGTGTGCGCGGTGTAGAGGGCGACACCGGACCGGATGAGCCGGTGCACCAGCGCGCCCTTCGGGTCGTCCGCCGGCACGCCCGTGACGCCGCGCAGCATCAGCGGGTGGTGCGCCACCAGGAGCTGCGCGCCCACCTCCAGCGCCTCGTCCACTGTGGACTCGACCGGGTCGACGCAGAACAGCACCCTGGACACGGGTTCGGCGCGGTCGCCGCAGACGAGGCCCACGGCGTCCCACGCCTCGGCGGTCGCGGGCGGGTAGGCGGCCTCCAGCGCGGCCAGCACGTCCCCCAGCGTCGGCGTCCCGGTCACCGGTCCTCCAGCACGACTCGCAGGGCGTCCACCAGCACCGCGAACTCCTCCGGCGCGCGCACGGCGACGCGCAGGTGGTCCGGGGTCAGGCCGGGGAACGTGTCGCCCCGCCGCACCGCGACCCCCTTGTCCCGCAACGCCTCGCGCACCCGTTCCCCGTCCGGCACGCGCAGCAGCACGAACGGCGCGTCCGGCGGCACGACCACCAGGTCGCCGAGCAGGTCGACGGCGTGCGCGGTGTGCTCCCGCGCCTCCCGCGCCGCCGCCTCGGCCTCGGCCACGGCCGATGGCTCGCAGCACGCCGTGACGGCCTCCAGCACCAGGCTGCCCACCGGCCACTGCGGACGGGGCAGCGCCAGCCGGGCCAGCAGCTCCGGCGCGCCGAGCAGGTAGCCCGCGCGCAGGTCGGCCAGGCCCCACGTCTTGGTGAGGCTGCGCAGCACCAGCAGGCCGGGCAGGTCGGCGCGGCCCGCGAGCGACTCCGGCTCGCCGGGGACGGTGTCGGCGAACGCCTCGTCCACCAGCAGCACGCGGCCCGGCCGGCTCAGCGCCGCGACGGCCTCCGCCGGGTGCAGCACGGACGTCGGGTTGGTCGGGTTGCCCAGCACCACCAGGTCGGCCTCGTCCGGCACCAGGTCGGGCCGCAGCGCGTAGTCGTCCTCCGGCCACAGCTGCACCCGGTGCACGGGCACGCCCGCGTCCCGCAGCGCCACCTCGGGCTCGGTGAACGACGGGTGCACCACGGCGGCCAGGCACGGGTGCAGGTTCGGCAGCAGCGCGAAGCCCTCGGCCGCGCCGTTGAGGACCAGCACCTCGTCGGGCGAGCGGCCGTGCCGGGCGGCGACGGCCGCGCGGGCGCGCTCGTCGGCGCGG
>NZ_JBHTLK010000461.1:0-1733 GCF_042678885.1 Saccharothrix hoggarensis | reverse complement strand
CCGCGGGCGACGGGTCGTCGTCGCCCGCCTGGCGCCGGCGGTAGGCGGCCACCAGGCGGCGGCCGAGCGCGTCCGGCACGCCGAGCCGGGCGACCAGGAACGGCTCCAGGTACTCGCGCACCCGCGGCACCTCGGAGCCCCAGTCCACCACCAGGACGCGCTGCCCGGCGGAGGCCAGCACCCAGGCCAGGTTCGCCACCGCGCTGGTGCGACCGGTGCCGCCGGTCGCCGACAGGAAGGCGGTGACCCCGGTGTGGGCCGGGGTGGTGCGCGGGGTGGTCATCTGCTGCTCCAGGGCGGCGGGGAACTTGGGAATACCGGGATCTCGGGCCGCACGCCCGCGAGTCAGCCGCGTTTCACCCGAATGGCCCCGCGCGCCGCGGCGTCCCGCGCGGTGCGGCCGATCGCGCGCGCCGTCACAGGGAACTCTCGAAAGCGGCGAACCGGTCGGGCAGCGCGTCGTTCTCCGCGAGCACCCGGCACAGCGCGGCGCGCAGCGCGGTGTCCGGCAACTCGGCCAGCACCGCCAGGTCGACACCGGTGACGTCCAGCAGGTCCGACTCCAGAACGGGTTCCTCGGCCATGTCCGGCACACCCCCTTCCCGCACTGCTGCGGGTTTCTCAGCACCACGCCGGTCGCCGGCTCCGCCGACGGCGCAGTTCCCATGGTAGTGAACGACAACGGTCACGGACGGGAATCCTCCGATTGGCGGAGGCAGCCGGCGGCGGGCTGTGTTTGATTGCTTGTCGGGGTGGCCGGAAATCGGGGGATTCATGAAAGCGCTGCCGTTCCGCCAGTTCGTGCTGAAGGTGCACGGCCGGTGCAACCTGGCCTGCGACTACTGCTACGTCTACGAACTCGCCGACCAGCGCTGGCGTTCCCGGCCGCGCGCGATGTCGCCCGGGATCGTCGCGCACACCGCCGAACGGGTGGCGGAACACGTGCGCGATCACGGGTTGCGCGAGGTGGAAGTGGTGCTGCACGGCGGTGAACCGCTGCTCGCGGGACGGCGCGCGATCGAATCGCTGGTCACGCGGTTCCGCGCCGTCGTGCCCGCCGAAGTGCGGTTCACCGTGCAGACGAACGGGACTGTGCTCGACCGCGAATTCCTGCGGTCGTTCGACGCGCTCGGCGTGCGGGTCGGCGTGAGCGTGGACGGCACCCCGGAAGCGCACGACCGGCACCGCGTGCGGCCGAACGGTTCCGGGAGTTGGGCGGCGGTGCGCGGGGCTTTGGAGTCGTTGCGCGAGTTCCCCGCCGTGTACGGCGGTCTGCTGTGCGTGGTGGATGTCGACAACGACCCCGTGCGCACCTATGAGTCGTTGCTGGAATTCGCGCCGCCCGCGGTGGATTTCCTGCTGCCGCACGGCAACTGGTCCACGCCGCCGCCGGGACGTGCCGCCGGCGATCCCGCGACGCCGTACGCGGACTGGCTGATCGCCGTGTTCGACCGCTGGTACGACCGGCCGCGGACGCGCGTGCGGCTGTTCGACGAGCTGCTGTCGTTGTTGCTGGGCGGGCGTTCCGGGGTCGAGGGGCTCGGCCTGAGCCCGTCCGGCCAGGTGGTGGTGGAGACCGACGGGACGATCGAGGCGTCGGACATCCTCGCGTCCTCCTCCCCGGCCGCGTCGGCGACCGGGCTGCACGTGGCGCGCGACCCGTTCGACGCGGCGCTGGACCTGCCCGACGTGCGGGCCGGGCGCGCCGGGCTGGCCGGTCTGTCGGCGGCGTG
>NZ_JBHTLK010000460.1:0-1775 GCF_042678885.1 Saccharothrix hoggarensis | reverse complement strand
ACGTCGAGGGCGCGCCGGAGGTGGCCGCCGCGATCGAGGCCGCCGGCGGCCGGGCGGTGGCGCACACCGGTTCGGTGGCGGACCCGGCGGTCGCGGCGGCGCTCGTGGACCTGTGCGGGTCGTTGTTCGGGCAGGTGGACGGCTTGGTGAACAACGCGGGCATCACGCACTTCGCCGACCCCTGGGACGACGAGCCGGACGTGCTGCGCTCGGTGGTCGAGGTGAACGTGCTGGGCACGCTCTACTGCGGCACGGCGGCGGCGAAGGTCATGCGCGGCGGCTCGATCGTGAACGTCGTGTCCGGCGCGATGCTGGGCCGGGCCGACGCCGCCGCCTACTCGGCGTCCAAGGGCGCGGTCGCGTCGGTGACGCTGTCGTGGGCCGGCGCGCTCGCGGCGCGGGGCGTGCGGGTCAACGGCGTGGCGCCGCTGGCGTGGACGCCGATGATGGGCTCCGACCCGCGGGCCGAGCAGATCAGCTCGCGCGACCAGACGGCCGACAAGATGGCGCCGCTGGTGACCTACCTGCTCAGCGACCTCTCCCGCGACGTGACCGGCCAGCTGGTGCGGTTCCTGCCCGACAAGCTGCACCTCATCGCGCAGCACGCGGTGAAGCAGCCGGTGCTGACGAGCGAGTCGTGGCAGGTCGAGGACATCGCCGCCGCGTTCGCCACCGAGCTGGTCCCCGAGCCGCCCGGCCGGGTCAGGTGGCGGCTGTGACGCGCTGCCGGCGCAGCGGCACGATCAGCGGCGTCTCGGTCTCCGGGTCGGCGATCACGCGGCAGGGCAGGCCGAACACGTCCTCGACCAGCTCCGCCGTCACGATGTCCGCCGGGTGGCCCTGCGCCACCACGCCGACGCCGGGTTTCATCGCGATCAGGTGGGTGGCGTAGCGGCACGCCTGGTTCAGGTCGTGCAGCACGGCGACCAGCGTGTGGTTGCCGGTCTCGTGCAGGTTCGCGCACAGGTCCAGCACCTCGACCTGGTGCGCGATGTCCAGGAACGTCGTGGGCTCGTCCAGCAGCAGGATCGACGTGTCCTGCGCGAGCACCATGGCGAGCCACACCCGCTGCCGCTGCCCGCCGGACAGCTCGTCGACCAGCCGGTCGGCCAGGTCGTGCACGCCGGTCATCCGCATCGCCTCGTCGGTCGCCGCCTCGTCGTCGGCGGACCACTGCCGCAGCAACCGCTGGTGCGGGTACCGGCCGCGGGCCACGAGCTCGCCGACGGTGATGCCGCCGGGCGCGAGCGACGACTGCGGCAGCAGGCCGAGCCTGCGGGCGACCTCCTTCGAGCGGTACGACGAGATCGCCGCGCCGTCCAGGTACACCGAGCCCGCGCGTGGCTTCAGCATCCGCGCCAGCGCCTTGAGCACGGTCGACTTGCCGCACGCGTTGGGGCCCACGATGACGGTGAACGAGCCGTCCGGGATCTCCACGTCCAGCCCGGACACCACGACCCGCTCGTCGTAGGACAGGGTCAGCTCCGCACCGCGCAGCCGCGCCGTCCCCGGTCCCGCCTCGGGCACCGTCATGTCGCGCTCCCCTTCCTCCACTCACTGGCCAGCAGCCAGACCAGGTAGAGCCCGCCGATCGCGCCGGTCGCGATGCCGACCGGCAGTGGGGTCGCCGGGAACAGCCGTTGCACCGCGAAGTCGCTGACGACCAGCAGCAGCCCGCCCAGGAGCGCGGACGCCGCCAGGCCGGGGCCGGACGCCCCGGTGAGCCGGCGGGCCAGCTGCGGCGCGGCCAGCGCCACGAGCGTGATCGGCCCGGC
>NZ_JBHTLK010000459.1:0-1790 GCF_042678885.1 Saccharothrix hoggarensis | reverse complement strand
ACCCCCGGACCGCTCCCGTTCGGCCCCGGCAGCGGTGGGCACGGCAGCGGTGGACCCGCCAGCGGTGGACCCCGCAGCGCCGGGCACGGCGTGCCGCCCGCGGCGGGCCCGGACTCCGGCAAGGTCTGGAACCCGGCCGGCGGCCGCTTCCGGCGCATCCGCCAGCTCGGCCGCGGCGGGTTCGGCACCGTGTGGCTCGCCGTGGACGAGCAGCTGGCCCGCACGGTCGCGGTGAAGCTCGCCCACGCCCCGGACAACGACACCGAGCAGCGCATGGTGCGTGAAGCGCGCGCTCTGGCCGCCGTGCGGCACCCGAACTGCGTGCGCGTGTTCGACATCGTCCAGGACCCGGACGGCCTGGCGATCATCATGGAGTACATCGACGGCCAGCCGCTGTCCGACGTCGTGCTGAAGAGCGGCCTGCTCGCCGACACGCTCGCCGCCCGCCTCTGGCTGAACATGGCGGACGCGCTGGCCGCCGCGCACGAGCAGGGCGTGCTGCACCGGGACGTGAAGCCGTCCAACGTCATCGTGGACACCCAGGGCACCGCGCACCTGATCGACTTCGGCATCGCCCGGTCCAAGGGCGACAGCACGCTCACCGCCACCGGGATGATGGTCGGCACGCCCGACTTCCTCGCCCCGGAGACCGCCCGCGGCGAGGCGGCCAGCCCGGCGTCCGACGCGTGGCAGCTGGCCGCGACGGTCAGCTACGCGCTCACCGGCCACCCGCCGCGCGGCACGCGGGAGAACCCGATCTCGTCGCTGATGGCCGCCGCGCAGGGCGAGCCGTGCGTGAAGCTGCCGCAGCGCAGCGCCCACGCCCGGCTGCTGACCAGCGCGTTGGACGCCGACCCGGCCAAGCGGCCCACGTTGAGCGCGATCCGCACCGAGCTGAGCACGTGGCTGTCGCAGGCCGGGCTGAGCAAGGAAGGCCCGGTCACGAAGATGATCGACCGGCCCGAACCGCCGACCCGGCCCGTGCGCTGACCCGTGCGCTGACCCGTCGGCCCACCCGGGCGATCGCCGGCGCGGCGACGGCTATCACCAGCGGCACGGCGAGCAGGACGCCGGAGAACGCCGGCACCAACGTCGTGCACGCCAGGGCGAACGCGGCCGAGCGGCTGCGGAGGAGGGTGACGGCGGCGGCCAGTCCCGCCGCCGTCACCGCCGCCAACGCCGTGGAGGCGACCCGCATGAGCGTGTCGAGCTCGACGTGCAGGCGCAGCGTGACGGCCGTGAGCACCCCGCACAGCACCAGCAGCCCGGTCAGGCCGTGCCGTCCGCCGAGGCGCGCGCCACCGGCCAGGTAGGTGTTGATCGCGCCGAACGTCAGCAGCGCCGCGGCGACCGCCACGACCGGCCGGGCGGACGGCCCGAACGCCCGTCCCAGCAGGTCGGCGAGCGGGACGTTGCTCGTCGTGCCCGCCGTCGTGACCGCCAGCCCCAGGTAGAGGACGGCGACGACGACCAGTGTCCGCCGCGTCGCCCGGCGCGGGTCGCCGAACTCGTCGGCGAGGTTGCCCGCCGCCTCCCAGCCCGAGAACGCGAAGAACAGGACCACTGCGGCGTGGCCGACGGCGAGCCACCCGTTCGGCGCGAACGGCTGGAAGTCGTCCGGCGCGACGTGCGGGACGTTGGCCGCGATCGCGACGACGAGCAGGACCGCGAGCAGCCCCACCAGCAGCACCTGCGCCCGCGCCGACACCCGCAGGCCGGCGTAGTTCGCGGCGAACGCGGCCGCCGGCAGCAGCACGCCGACCAGCGCCGGGTCGCCGCCGCCGAGCGCG
>NZ_JBHTLK010000458.1:0-1798 GCF_042678885.1 Saccharothrix hoggarensis | reverse complement strand
CGGCTGCTGGCCCGTGCCGACGACCGGCAGGCCGTCGACGGCGGCCTGCGGTTCCGCCTGCCCGCCGACCTCGCGGGCGAGGTCGCCGAGCTCGCCGTCGCGGAGCAGCGGTGCTGCGCGTTCTTCGACTTCGGGCTGCGGCTGTCCGGCGGTGAGCTGCACGTGGAGGTCCGCGCGCCCGAGGAGGCCGCGGCGCTGCTCGCCGAGGTGTTCGGCGCGCCGCCGCCGGCCGCCGGGGACCAGAACGCCGGGGATCAGGCCGCCGCACACCAGAACGCCGGGCACCGGGCCGCCGCGACCTGATCCGCCACGCCGACCCCGCCACGCCGAAGCGGGTCCGGCGCGCCGTGACCGGCGGCGTGCGTCCGCGATGACCTCCACGTCACCCAGGCAACACGGCGGGGTTACCGACCGGTTAGTCGGGACTCCACGACAACTAAGCGCGACCGTCGAGCACGCGCGCGAGCTCCAGCCGCGACGACACGTTCAGCTTGGCGTAGACGCGCGACAGGTACACCTCGATCGTCCGCGGGCTGTAGTGCAGGGCTGCGGCGATGTCGCGGTTGCGCATGCCCTGCTGCACGAGCCGCGCGACGTTCTCTTCCGCCTCGGTGAGCACGCCGGGCGTCTTGGTCCTCGCCCGCGGCACCTTCGCGCCCAGGTCGCGCAGCCGGCCACCGGCCTGCCGGCGCAGGCCGTGCGCGCCCAGCCGCTGGAACACGGCGTACGCGTCGAGGAGCTCCGGCACCGCCCCGCCGTCCACCAGGCCCAGCGCGAGCTGCGCCCGGGCCCGCTCGAAGACCAGGCCGCCGTCCTCCGCCTCCCGCACCGCCTCGCGGAGCAGGTCGGCGTCCCGCTCGACGACACCGGTCACCCGCCGGACGGTGGTGCGGCTCCACGGTGCCACCCGATCGGCCGACACGACCCGCAGGTGCTTCACGGTCCGCCGCGCCTCTTCCACCCGATCGTGTGCAAGATCCAACTCGATCAGGCGACCCAGCAGCACGCACGCGTACGCGGTCATGCCGTCGTCGTCCACGGCCTCGACCAGGGTGGCGCGGGCCCGGGGGGCGTCACCGCGCGCGGCCAGGTAGCCGGCCATCGCCAGCGCGTGCAGGCGGGACATGTTGGGGCTCGTCGGCGGCGGGAACGCGGCCAGCCGGGCGGCCACGTCCAGCTCGCCGCGCCACGTGCGCACCTCCAGCTCGATGGCGCGCAGCCCGTCGAGCATCATCAGCTCCTGCCGCGACTCCAGCTCGGCGGCGGCCCGCCCCACGCGTTCCAGGCAGGCGTCCCAGGCGCCGCCGAACCAGTCCAGCGCCACCCGCGCCATCTCCAGCTCGCCGCGGAACGCGTGGCCGCCGGTCCGTTCCCGCAGCTCCTCGGCACGGCCCAGCCGCCACGACGCGTCCCGCACCAGGCCCGCCAGCGCGCCGGTCGACGCGCCGACCGCCAACGCCTGCAGCTCCAGCGCCGGCTGACCGGCCGCCGCGCGCAACGACCGGTTCGCGTAGTCCACCGTCTTGTCGTGCCGGAACAGCATGGACGTGATGACGGCCAGCCGGTCGAACACCACCACGCCCTCGGCGGCCGACGTGACCGGCATGGCCTCGATCCGCTCGGCGGCGGCCAGGGCGTCGGCGTGCCGCCCGGTGAAGACGAGCAGCAGCGCGCGCTGCGCGTGCAACGCGGCCGGCGCGTCCCCGGCCCGCACCTCCGCGTCGGCGAGCCGCAACGCCTCGGCGAGCCGGCCGACCAGGAACAGGCTGCTCAGCACGACGACCGCGCACCGCGACCG
>NZ_JBHTLK010000457.1:0-1811 GCF_042678885.1 Saccharothrix hoggarensis | reverse complement strand
GCTCAGCGGCACGGTGGCGGGCGTCAACGCGGCACCGCCCAGCGCCGCCGGCGCGAGGAACGTGGCCAGGGCCGCCACCAACCCGGACGCGACGATCAGCAGCTCCCGCGGACCCCACCGGTCCGGCCGGTACCGGCTGCGCCGCACCCGCCGCGAGCCGCTCCACAGCCCCGCGACCGCGCACACCGCGCCGACCGCCAGCAGCGGCGTGCCCGTCACCGCCGGAGCGCTGCCGTCGAGCAGCCCGTACGCGCCGACGCACAGCCCGACCAGCCCTCCGAGCACCAGCACTCCGGTCACCACCCTGGCCCGCTTCGGCAGGCCCGCCGTCCGGCCGTACCCCCGCGAGTCCATCGCCGCGGCCAGCACCAGGGACCGCTCGAACGCGTCCTCCAGCACCGGCACCAGCAGCACCCGCACCGCCTTCACGCCCCGCACGGCGTCGCCCCGCAACACCCGGGCCCGCCGCACCGCGCGCGCACTGGCCACCAACTGCGGTGCGACGGTCAACGCGACCACCACCGCCACGCTCACCTCGTACAGCGCGGCGGGCAGCGACCGCAGCAGCCGCTTGGCGTTGGCCAGCGCGTTCGCCGCGCCGACGCAGCACAGCAGCGTGGCGAGCTGAAGTCCTTGGCACAGCGCGAAGACGAGGCCCTCGGCGCTGACCGGACCACCCAGCCGGATGCCGTTCGCCCACTCGGGCAACGGGATGCCGGGCAGCGTGAACAGCACGGTCGGCCCGCCGACACCGCCGAGCAGGATGTGCAGCACCACCCGGATGCCGAGCACCACCAGGCCGAACTTGAGGAAGACGCCGTAGGCGCTCGCCCACGGGGTGTCCTCGCGGCACGACACGGCCACGTACCCGGCGACCGCGACCACGAGCGCCAACAGCAGCGGGTTCGTGGTGCGGGTCGCCACGGCGGCCAGGCACAACGCCCACAGCCACCACGCGCCGGGGTGCAGCGTCACTCCGCCGCCCCGGCGCGCCGCCGTGCCGTCCGGAAGCCGAGGCCGGCCAGCGCGAGGACCACGGCGATCCCCACGACGAGCCCGACCGTGCCGCCGGACGACGTGCCCGCCGTCGGCTCCACCGCGACCGAGGTCGCGCCCGTCGACGTGGGGGAGGGACCCGACGTCGTGCTGCCGGCCGCGGTCGCCGACGACGAGGGTGGCGCGGACGTCGTCTCGGACGTCGTGGTCGGCGTGTCCGTGCCGGATGGCGCGGACTGCTGCGTGGCCTGCCCGGATTGTCCCGGCTGCTGTCCCGGCTGCGCCGGTTGTCCCGGTTGCGCGGGCTGTCCGGGCTGGACCGGTTGGCCGGGTTGTGCCGGTTTCGGCGTCGGAGGCTGGGCCGCGGGCGGCTGCGGTGCGGGCTGGGTCGGTCAGGGCGCGGGCGGCGCGGGCGGCGCGATGCCCGGCTGCTGACCGGAACCGAACGCCCAGCCTTCGACGGTCCCCGGCGCCGGGTCGTGGGAGCCGGCGCTGGTGTCGCTGTAGACCCACGAGCCACCCGGCCGGGCGTGCCAGTAGCCCCAGTACGCCGTCGGCGGGGAGGCGTTGACGCACGGGTCGTCGCCCGGCACGCCGTTGATCCTGCAGATGAATCCCGGCTGCCGCGCCGTGCTCGTGTAACCGAACCCGGCGGCGTTCAACGCGGCCAGGCCCGACGCGGGATCGCCCGCCGCGCAGCCCGTCCGCACGCCGCCGCCCAGTGAGCCGAAGTCCACGACCACCGTGACGCCCGCGCAGTCCGCCGCCCGCGCGACCGGCGGAACGCCGACCAGGGGAGTGCCGACCAGCGCGAG
>NZ_JBHTLK010000456.1:0-1944 GCF_042678885.1 Saccharothrix hoggarensis | reverse complement strand
GCGCGATGCCCGTTGCGGCCTGGGCGGCCTCGTCGGCGGTCGGCGCGCGCACCGACAGCCTCGCCAGGCCGGACGCGGGCACCAGCTCCACCGACACGCGCCGGGCCAGCTCGTCGATCGGGACGCCGATCTCACCGGCCGGCCCGCGCAGCACGGACGGGCTCCGCGACACCTCGACCAGCGCGGGCAGCGACAGGGCGACGACCTCGCCGTACTGGTCCGGGCCGGTGGCGACGGCCAGCAGGCCGACCCGGCTCTCGTGCTCCTCGCCGCCCACCTCGACGGCGACCAGCACCGCCACGGCGACGAGCACCGCGACACCGACGCTGATCAGCAGGGATCGCCTCATGACGCGTCGACCGCCTCGCGCAGCAGCGCGTCGTAGGACCGCATCAGCGAGCGCGGGTCGTGCCGCCGTTCGACTGTCGCCCGGCCGGCCTCGCCCAACCGGTCCCGCGCCTCGGTGTCGAACAGCAGGGACCGCAACGCGTCCGCCGTCGCCGCCGGGTCGCGGCGCGGCACGACGACACCGCCGCCGGAGGCCAGCACCTGCCGCACACCGTCCACATCGGACGCGACGACGGGCCGTCCGGCGGCCAGGGACTCCAGCACCGCGATCGGCATGCCCTCCCAGTCGCTCGTGAGCACGGTGACGTCGGCGGCGGCCAGCAGGTCCGGCACGTCGCAGCGGTTGCCCAGGAACCGGATCCGGTCGTCGACGCCCAGCTCCGCCGCGCGCCGCTCCAGCGCGTCCCGCAGGCTGCCGTCGCCCGCGAGCCACAGCACCGCGTAGCCGTCCAGCTTCGCCCACGCCTCCAGCAGCACGTCGTGCCGCTTCTGCGGTTCCAGCCGCGCCGGGCACAGCGCGACCGGCACGCGCGGGTCGACGCCGTGCACCGCGCGGACCGCGTCGCGGTCCACCCGTTCGGGTTGCGGGAACACCGCGTTCGGGATCACCACCGGGTCGGGCACGCCCGCCTCGCGCAGCCGGTCGGCCGTCACGTCGGCGACCGCGACGACGGTCCGCGAGGTGCGTTTGAGGATGCGGGCCGCGCCGGTGTAGTCCGCGTCGGCCACGCCGTGGAACACCGTCAGCAGCGGCAGCCGGCGTGGTAGCACCGCGAGCCGGGCGACCAGGCTGGCCGAGACGTTGTGCGCGAGCACCACCTCCGGCCGGAAGCTGCGGATCGCGGCCTTGGTGGCCGTGGTCGCGCGCAGCACGCCCGTCGCGCGCCGCCGCGCCACGGGCACGGTGAACGTCGGCACGCCGAGCGCGCGCAACGCCTCGGCCCGGTGCCCGCCGCCGCTGGCGACGGCGGACTCCCAGCCGAACTGCCCGCCCGACCGGGCCATCCCGGCGACCAGGGCTTCCGCGCCACCGGTCCCCATCTCACTGATCACGTGGAGCACACGCAACGTCGCTCGTCCTCCTCAGGCGCAGGTCGGCCGCGGCCACGACCGCGACCAGCGACCACAACGGCAGGTAGTACTGCTGGGACAGGAAGGTGGAGGCGACCACGACCGCGACCAGGGCCGACTGCGCGGCGAGGACCGGCCGCGGGTCGGTGGTGGCGCGCAGCACGCGTTCGCTGGTGACGGCGGTGACGACGAGGAGGCCCGCGAACAGCGCGAACCCCGGCAGGCCGAGTTCGGCGGCCACTTCGAGGTACATGTTGTGCGCCACGGGGCTCTGCTCGTCGATCTCGGCGTTGTGCGACGCCGCCGGGTAGCCGGCGCGGAACCCGCCGGGCCCGACGCCGAGGGCGGGGTGGTCGGCGACCATCCGCGCGGCGGCCTGCCAGCGCAGCTCGCGGGTGTCCACGTTGGTCCCGGCGACGTGGGTCTTCTCCCGCAGCGCCCGGTCCAGCTCCGGCCCGGCGTACAGGGCGACCGCCACGCCCAGCGCGGCCAGCGCGGCCGCCGAGCCCGCCAACGCCCGGAGCG
>NZ_JBHTLK010000455.1:0-1966 GCF_042678885.1 Saccharothrix hoggarensis | reverse complement strand
CACGTTCCGGCCATCGACACGCCGCCGATCACCTCACCTTTGAAACACGCGCTAGCGCACCACCTAGGCTGTACGCCCGTGACGTCCAGCCACCAGCGACCGCCGCACCACCGATCCGTTGTCAGCTACGTCCAACGCGGCGAACGGATGACCGTGGGGCAGCAGCGCGCATGGGACCGCCACTGGGAGCGCTTGGGCCTCGAGGTCAAGGCGCTCCCGGCCGGTCCCGTGCGGTTCACCGAGTGGTTCGGGCGCGAGGCGCCCGTCGTGCTGGAGATCGGCTCCGGGATGGGCGAGACCACGTCCCAGCTGGTGGCCGCCGCTCCCGACGTCAACTACGTCGCCGTCGAGGTCTACAAGCCCGGCCTGGCGCAGCTCCTGCTGCGCGCCGAGGCGCTCGGCGTGACCAACCTGCGGGTCCTGCGCGGTGACGCGGTCGACCTGCTCACCGACCACGTGGAGCCCGGTTCCCTCGACGCCGTGCGGATCTTCTTCCCCGACCCGTGGCCGAAGAAGAAGCACCACAAGCGCCGGCTCGTCCAGCCCGAGTTCGTGCGCCTGGTCGCGACGCGCCTGCGTCCGGGCGGCACGCTGCACCTGGCCACGGACTGGGAGCAGTACGCCGAGCAGATGCTGGAGGTGTGCTCGGCCGAGCCGCTGCTGCGCAACCGGCACGAGCGGTGGGCGCCCCGGCCGGAGTGGCGTCCGGTCACCAAGTTCGAGCAGCGGGCCGTCGAAGAGGACCGGATCAGCCACGATCTGATGTTCGAGCGGAACGACCTCACCTGACCGTGTCATCAAGGCACGTCCCGGTGCGACCGATGCGGCGACTCCCCGTCGTTTCATCACCGGAACGAGTGGACTTTGTTGATCACCCGATGTGCCCCGTCTGGCAGTGACGCGTCACACCGCTCCGCAACTACGGTTGCCGCCCGTGACCGTAGTTGACAACGAACCGATAACGTTCGACGTGGACGCGGCGGAGGGGTTCCTCCGCATGTTCCACATCGCCCACCCCGAGGCCGGGCCGGTCGGGCCGCGCCTCGCCGAGGTCCGCGAGGAGATCGCGGCCACCGGCACCTACCGGCACACCACCCACGAGCTGGCCTACGGCGCGCGGATCGCCCTGCGCGACTCCGGCTGGTGCACCAGCGGCGTGCCGTGGCGCCGGCTCAAGGTCCGCGACCTGCGCGGCTTCCGCAACGCCGCCGCCGTGGCGGGCGAGTGCGTCGAGCACCTGCGCCTGGCCACCAACGGCGGCGAGATCCGCCCGCTGGTCACCGTGTTCGCGCCGGACACGCCCACCGCGCCCGGACCGTGCATCTGGAACGAGCAGCTGGTGCGGTACGCGGGCTACGGCGACGGCGCCGGCGACCGCCGCTACCGGGCGTTCACCGACTCCGTCCAGGGCATGGGCTGGCGCCCGCCCGCCACCCCCGGCCGGTTCGACCTGCTGCCGCTCGTCGTGGAGACCGCGCACGAGGGCGCGAAGCTGTTCGCCATCCCGCCCGACGTGGTGCACGAGGTGCTGCTCGAACACCCCGAGCTGCCCTGGTTCGGCCGGCTCGGCCTGCGCTGGCACGCCGTGCCGGTGATCACCAACATGCGGCTGACCATCGGCGGCGTCACCTACCCGGCCGCGCCGTTCAACTCGTGGTTCGTCGGCTCCGAGATCGGCGCCCGCAGCCTCGCCGACGAGAACGCCTACGGCGCGGCGCGGCCCGTCGCCGAGGCGCTCGGCCTCGACACGTCCACCGAGCGCTCGCTGTGGCGCGACCGCGCCGTCGTGGAGCTGAACCGGGCCGTGCTGCACTCGTTCGACCTGGCCGAGGTCACCATCACCGACCACCACGCCGAGTCGCTGCACCGGCTGTCGTGGCTGCGGTCGCGGCAGCGCCACTCCGGCAACCGGCCGGCGTTCCGGCTCGACCCCGCCGCCGCCCGCCGCGCCCGTGCCGGCGGACCG
>NZ_JBHTLK010000454.1:0-1994 GCF_042678885.1 Saccharothrix hoggarensis | reverse complement strand
GTCGGTGGGCGTGCCGCTGCCGGCGGCCGAACGCGGCGACGTGGACCGGATCACGTCCGCCGCCCGCGCGGTGCTGGGCGCGGACGGCTTCGCGGCGGCGTTCGACGCGGGTCACGCCGAGGGCGTCGACGTGCGGGTGGCGGAACCGGTGCGCCGGGAGGGCGAACCGGCCTGACCGCCGGGTGTCAGAGGATCTGGATGGTGCCGACCGGGAGACCGGGGGTGGTGGACAGGTCGAGCGAGGACGGCTTCGCGCCGGCCGCGACGAGGTGCGCGCCCAGGGCGGCGATCATCGCGCCGTTGTCCGTGCACAGCCGGGGCCGCGGCACGCGCAGCTCGATGCCCGCCTCGGCGCACCGCTCGGCCGCCAGGCCGGACAGCCGCGAGTTCGCCGCCACGCCGCCGGAGATCACCAGCGTGTCCACGCCGAAGTCCTGGCACGCCCGGATGGCCTTCGCGGTCAGCACGTCGGCCACCGCCTCCTGGAACGACGCGGCGACGTCGGCCAGCGGGATCTCCTCGCCCGCCCGCTCCTGCTTCTCCACCCACCGCGCGACGGAGGTCTTCAGGCCGGAGAACGAGAAGTCGTACTTCGAGTCGCGGGGCCCGGTCAGGCCGCGCGGGAACGCGATCGCGCAGCCGTTGCCCTGCTTGGCGAGCTTGTCGATCGGCGGGCCGCCGGGGTAGGGCAGGTCGAGCAGCCGGGCGACCTTGTCGTACGCCTCGCCCGCCGCGTCGTCCACGGTGGACCCGATCTCGGTGATCCGCTCGGCCAGGCCCTCGACCAGCAGCAGCTGGGAGTGCCCGCCGGACACCAGCAGCGCCAGGCACCGCTTCGGCAGCGGCCCGTGCTGGAGGGTGTCCGCGGCGACGTGGCCGGCCAGGTGGTTCACGCCGTAGAGCGGCTTGTCCAACGCCGCCGCGTACGCCTTCGCCGCCGACACGCCGACCAGCAGCGCGCCCGCGAGCCCCGGACCGGCGGTGACCGCGATCGAGTGCACGTCCCGCAGCTCGATCCCGGCCTTCTCCACGGCGCGGCGCATGGTCGGGACCATCGCCTCCAGGTGCGCCCGCGACGCCACCTCGGGGACCACGCCGCCGAACCGGGCGTGCTCCTCCACGCTGGACGCGACCTCGTCCGCGAGAAGCTCCATCGAGCCGTCCGGGCCGAGCCGGACGATGCCGACACCGGTCTCGTCGCACGAGCTTTCGATACCGAGGATGAGCCGGTCAGTCACGGTTCGCGGGCCTTCCCATCGTGTACGCGTCGGCGCCCGACGGCTGGTAGTAGCGGCGGCGCAGGCCGAGGTGCTCGAAGCCGTGCGCCAGGTACAGGTTGATCGCGGGGACGTTGTCCGTCCGGACTTCCAGGAACACCGGCAGGCCCGCCTCGTCGGCCTTGGCGAGCAGGGTCCGCAGCAGGGTCCTGCCGACGCCGCCGCCCTGGTACCCGGCCGTGACCGCGATCGTGTGGACGCTGCACTCGAAGTCGGTCAGGCCGAGGCCCGCGTACCCGACGAGGACGCCGTCCACGTACGCGCCGACGTAGAAGTTGCCGTTGTCCAGCTCGCTGCGGAACGCGTCCTCGCTCCACGGGTCGTCGCCGGGGAACAGCTCGTGCTCGATCCGCGCGCACCGCGGCACGTCCTCGTGGCGCAGAGGCGAGATCGTGACGGTGCCCGCGCTCACGCCCTCGTCACCCGCTTGCGGCCGACCGGCTCGACGGCGTCGGGCCGGCGCAGGTAGAGCGGGGTGAGGGCGGCCGGGCGGGCGCCCGCGAGCAGCTCGCCGGCGGCCGCGGCCACCAGGGAGACCGGCGACGGGTAGCGCGCCCCGAGCACGGGCAGCCCGAGGACGTCGGCGTACACCTCGGCGCCCTCGCCCGTGGCGTTCGCGACGGCGGGCAGCTTGCCGACGAGGTCGGCGGGCCGGTCCACGTGCGGGCCGTCGGTGCACCGGCCGGCCGCGTCGTAGGCCGCCCAGTACACCTCCTT
>NZ_JBHTLK010000453.1:0-2012 GCF_042678885.1 Saccharothrix hoggarensis | reverse complement strand
GTCGGCCCGCGGCGCGGCGCTCTCGGCCACGGCGGGCGGCGCGGGCGCGCCGCCCGGGACCACGGCCACCCCCAGCCCGGCGAGGAACGTCACGGCCACGAGCACGGCCAGCAGCACCCGGTAGCGGCTCACGAGCCTCCCAAGACGTCAGCAGGGCCACCCCGACCAGGATGGCCCTGCTGGACGACGGTTGTCAGCCCGCGATGCGGCGCATGGCGTAGATCGAGCCCGGCGCCTCCAACGACACGATCTTGACCGGGACGCCGTCGGTGGACGCGTGCACGACGCGGCCGTTGTCGACGGCCATGCCGACGTGCATGCCGCCGTTGTAGATGATCAGGTCGCCCGCGGTGACCTCGCCGCGCGACACCGCACGCCCGGCGCCCGCCTGGCCCTGGCTCGTGCGCGGGATGCTCACGCCCGCCGCCGCGTACGACTTCATGGTGAGGCCGGAGCAGTCCCAGACGTGCGGGCCGGTCGCGCCGTACGAGTACATGTCGCCGATCTGGTCCAGCGCGAACTGGAGCGCCGCACCCGCCGCGCCCGCGGGCACGGAGACGTTCGTGGGGGGCTGGCCGGGGTCGCGCAGCGTGTTCCGCTCCTGCGCCGTCAGCCGGTTGAGCTGGTTGCGGACCTCGGTGATCTGGCCCTGCAGCTCGGTCTGGCGCTTCTTGATGTCGTCGGCGATCCGGATCGCCTCGTCCGTCGCCGCCTGCGCGGCGCTCTGGGCGTCCGCCGCCTTGACCCGCGCGTCCTCGGCCGCGTTGACGGCGCCGGCGAGCTTGTCGAGGGCCTCTTCGTTGTCCGCCGCCAGGACGCCGAGCGCCGACATGCGGTTCAGGAAGTCCTGCTGGGAGTCGGAGACCAGCAGGGCCGACAGCTGGTTGAAGCGGGCGCCCTCGAACGACGCCTCGGTCAGCTTGTCGACCTGGACGCGGAAGTTCTCCTCGTCGGTCTTCGCCTGGTCGCCCGCCTGGGTCGCCTGGGCGAGGGCGGCGTTCGCCTCGTCCAGCTTCGCCTGGTTGGCGTTGCGCTGCTCTTCGGCGCGCAGCAGCTCTTCGTTGAGCTTCGTGGCCTCTTCGGCCAGCTCGTTGTACTTCTTCAGCGCCTCGGAGGCGTTCGCGGGGGTGTTCGGCTGAGCTCCGGCGGGTACGGGCATGACGCCCACCGCCGCAGCGGCCACCGCCGTGGCCGCCATCGCCCCGCGCAGGCCGCGCTTGAGTCGTTGCGACGCCACAGTCGCGTGAGTCTCCTTCGTGTGAACCGCCTACCGGCCGGGCGCGTGACGCAGCCCGACAGTCCTCGTGATTCGAGTTTCCGGCTCGGCTCCCCGACAGGCCGATTCGGCGGTGAACCCGCGTCGCAGCCCAGGATGGACCACAGCCCGCCGCGAGATCTCGGCTAGGTTACGAAACGTGAGACCCGGCGTCCACTAGCGGGACGCGGAAAACCGCCCTGGTTCACGACTGTTACCGAACGGCCTAGCTGTGACCTGGTCGTGTGACCGCCGGTGGTGTTAAAAACACGATTTGTGTCACACCCGGCCCAGGCGGGCCAAGAGCACCGCGGACGGCACCGGGTGCGCGCCCCGCCGTCGGACGGAATCGGCCACCGCCCGGTCCGACGTCACCACGACCACCGGACGGCCCTCCGGCTCCGCCGTCACCAACGCCCGGATCACGTCGTCCGCCAGCACACCGGGATCGCTGAACAGCACCCGGACCCCGCGCGGCGCCGACGTCGGCACGGCCACCACCCCGGCGCCGTCGAACACCAGCGTCACCTCCGCGCCGGTGCGCGCCGCCAGCACCGCCAACTGGTGCACCAGCCGGTCCCGCTGGTCCGACAACGACAACTCCGGATAACCGGTCTTGGTGACGTTGTAGCCGTCCACGATCAAGTGGACGGCGGGCAGCGCCAGCAGCCGGTCCAACGCCGCCGGGTCCTCCACCCGGCCCACCGCGCCCTGCGCCGCGCTCGCCCCGCGCACCAGGTCCGCGGGCCGCGGCCCC
>NZ_JBHTLK010000452.1:0-2019 GCF_042678885.1 Saccharothrix hoggarensis | reverse complement strand
CGCCGCGCCGCCCGAGGCGCGCCGCCCGAGCCGTGACACCACGGCGTCCGGAGCGACCCGCGCCGCCTGACCCGCGAACGCACGTGAGCCCGCGCGCGACACGGCCCGCCGGAAACCCGGCGGGCCGTGTCGGTGACCGGTGCGATCAGCCTGCGGCGCAGGTCGGCGACAAGCCGGCCGCCGAACCCGTTCCCTGGAAGCCGAACTCGGTGTACTGACCGGCCGCGAGCCGGCCGTTGTAGCTCACGTTCGTCCAGTTGTTGCCGCTGCGCTGGACGTTCCACGTGTTGGTGACCGTCGTGCCGGCCGGCAGGGCCATCGTGACGGTCCAGCTGTTGATCGCCGACGCGCCCGCGGTGACCTTGACCGTGGCGACGAACCCACCGTTCCACGAGTTCAGGGACACCGACGCGGTGCACCCTCCCGGAGGCGGGGTCGTGGTGGTCGTCGTCGTGGTGGTCGTGGTCGTCGTGGTGGTGGTCGACGTCGACGTGCCGCCCAGGTTGAGCGCGTTGAGGACGGACGTGTACGCGGGCTTCTTGTTGCCCGAGCCGTCGAACAGCAGCGGGGTGCCCGACGCGCGCCACGAGTCGCTGTCGCGGATGCCCCACACCGTGATGCCGGTGCAGCGCGTCACCGCGAGGCACGCCTTGACGACGCGCTCGTAGTTCTGCGCCTGCGTGGTGCCGGAGCCCTCGATGTCGAGCTCGGTGATCTGCACGTCCACGCCGAGGTTCGCGAAGTTCTGCAGCGTGGTCTGGTAGTTGCTCGGCACCGGGCTCTGGCTGTTGAAGTGCGACTGCAGGCCGACGCAGTCGATCGGGACGCCGCGGGTCTTGAAGTCCTGCACCATCCGGTACACGGCCTGGGTCTTGGCGTGCGTCCAGTCGTCCGTGTTGTAGTCGTTGTAGCAGAGCTTCGCGCCCGGGTCGGCGGTGCGCGCCGCGCGGAACGCCGCCTCGATCCAGTCGTCGCCGGTCCGCTGGAGGTTCGAGTCACGCCGCGCGCCGGTGGTGCCGTCGGCGAACGCCTCGTTCACGACGTCCCAGGAGTCGATCTTGCCCCGGTAGTACGTGGCCACCTGCGTGACGTGGTTGAGCATCGCGTTGCGCAGCGCGGTGCCGGACATGTTCTGCATCCAGCCCGGCTGCTGCGAGTGCCACGCCAACGTGTGGCCGCGCACCTTCATGCCCTGGCTGCGCGCGTGGTTGACGATCCGGTCGGCGTTCGTGAACGTGAACTGCCCCTGCGTCGGCTCAGTGGCGTCGATCTTCATCTCGTTCTCGGGCGTGACCGAGTTGAACTCGCGGTTGAGGATGCCGACGTACGTCGAGTCGCTCAACTTGTTCGCGGCCACGGCGGCGCCGAAGTACCGGCCGCTCTCGGCCGCCGACGCGCCGAGGGTGGTGCCGGCGTTGGCGGACGTGGCCATGAGCACCGCGGCGCCCGTGGTCGCGGTCACCAGCGTGGACACCAGCGCGGCTCGTAACACTGACCTCGATGTCAGCTTCATTTTTTCGCACACCTTCTGCGGAGCACCCGCGACTGTCACGGGTGGGTTGGTTGGGTCGGGCAGTGGGTCAGCCGGTTCGGCAGGACAGGCTGGGCCAGTTCCAGTTGCCGTTGTGCTGGACGGTGAAGCCGAAGACGTTGCCGTTGCCGTTGGGACGGGCCGTCATCACGGTGCCCGAGCTGTCCCACGTCGCGGTGGTGTTCCAGGTCGCGATGACCTTCTGCGGGCTGCTCAGGGTCACGGTGACGACCCAGTTGCTCGCGCCGGTGACGGTCACCTGGCCGTTGAAACGGTCGCTCCACTTCTGGCCCTCGGCGTACGTCGCCGTGCAGCTGCCGCCGGGGTTGGTCGGCTGCGTCGTCGTGGTGGGCTGCGTGGTGCCGGTCGGCTGGGTGCCGTTGTTCAGCGCGCTGAGCACCGAGTTGTAGGCGGCCTTCTTGTTGCCCGAGCTGTCGAACAGCAGCGGGGTGCCGGAGGCGCGCCACGAGTCGCTGTCGCGGATGCCC
>NZ_JBHTLK010000451.1:0-2038 GCF_042678885.1 Saccharothrix hoggarensis | reverse complement strand
GTCGGGGCGGTCGCGCCGCGCCGCGACCAGCGCCTCCACCCCGTGCACCAGCAACGCGACGCCCCGCTCACGCAACCCGTACGACGTGCCGGGGCCCGACGCGGGCACGTCGTCGCCCTCGGCCAACGCCTGGTCCCACCGGCCGCGCCAGTAGTCCTGCACGGCGGCCGCGACGCGCACGCCGGGCGCGGTGACGCCGCGGGCCAGCTCACGGGCCGTGCCCAGCACGTCGTCCGCCTCGGCGAGCCGGTCGAGGTTCTGGAGCGTGAACACCTTGTTCTCCAGCAGCCCCAGCCGCAGCTCCACGAAGTCCGACCGGCCCCCGGTGACGGCCAACGCGCGGTCGACCCGCGCCAGCGCCTCGACGTGGTCCCGGCGCACGGAACCGACCTGCCACAAGCCCTGCAACGCGTGCGCGATGGCGAGGTCGTCGCCCACGGCCTCGCTGCGGCGCAACGCGCTCAGCGCCGTCTCCTCGGCCGCCGCCACGTCGTTCAGCCCGTCCCGCTGGACCACCGCGAGCAGCGATTCGAGCCGGGCCCGCCACACCGGCGGCGTGCCGGCGTCGTCCACGGCCGCGCGCAACGCGTCGACGGCCTCGTCCACCCGGCCGTCCCGGAACGCGGCGTGCGCGAGGATCCAGCGCATCTCGGCGGCCCGCTCGTGGTCCCTGGTGCGGGCCAGCACGTACCGCGCCTCCGCCTCGGGCTGCCGGCCCAGCCAGTACATGAGCCGTGCCAGCAGCGCGGCGAGCCGTTCCCGGTGCTCCGCGTCCAGCGCCGTGCCGTCGACCACGGCCCGCAGCAGCCGGATCGCCGTGTCGGGCGCGCGCTTCCCGAGCGCGGTGCCGCGGGCGACCAGCCAGTCCACCGCCCACGGGTCCACCGCGCCGGAGGACGCCGCCAGCTGCTCGACGACCAGCTCCACCGACGCGCCCGCCACCGCGAGCGCCTCCGCGGCCCGGCGGTGCAACGCGGTCCGGACCGCGGCCGGCGTGCCCAGGTACAGCGCCTTGCGGATCAGCACGTGCCGGAACGCGAGCTTCGGCCCCGAGTCGTCCAGCACGCCCGCGGCCGTCGCCTCCTCCACCGCGGCGATCAGCTCCGACGACGGCCGCGCGAGCGCCGTCGCCACGTCGCCCAGGGCGAACTCCGCGCCCAGCAGGGACGCCGCCCGCAGCACGTCCGCGGTCTCCGGCGACAGGAAGCCCAACCGCCGCGCCACGGCGGCCACCAGCGAGGTCGACGGTTCCTCGTCCTCGCCCAACCGACTCTCGGCGACGCCCGTCCGCACGTCGAGCGCGTCGTCGCGCCGCAACGCGTCGACCATGTCCTTGATGTACGAGGGGTTCCCGGCCGCGCACTCGACCACGCGGACCACGCTGCGCCCCGGCGCCGCGCCGACCATCCCGGCCAGCAGCGCGGTGACGGCGTCCTCCGACAACCGCCGCAGCCCGAGCACGTCACCGCCCGCGCCGAGCACCGCGCGCCGCACCTGCTCCACGTCCGCACGACGCGGCACCGACCGCATGGCCGCGACCAGCAGCAGCGGCAGCCGCGGCACCAGGCGCGACAACCGGTGCCACAGCAGCACACTGGCCTCGTCCGCCCACTGGAGGTCGTCCACGACGAGCACGAGCGGCGCTTCCGCGCACAGCTCGGTCACCAGCGCCACGAGCCGGTCGATCACCACCGGCACCGGGTCGCCCGACGCCGGTTCCCGCAGCGCCCGCGCCAGCCCGGCCCGCCGCGGGTCACCGGACTGCTCGGTCACCTCCAGGCAGTCGAGCACCACGCGCAACGGCGTCCGCGGCCCCCACTCGTCGGCCGCCGTCCACGCCACCCGGCACCCGGCGTCCGCCGCGCCGGCCAGACCCGCCGCCAGCAACGCCGACTTGCCGATCCCCGCCTCGCCCTCGACCCACACGCACCGCCCGCGGCCGGCCACCACGTCGGCGACGGCGCGGCGCAGCACGTCCAGCTCCCGCTCCCGCCCGACCAGCGTCCCGTCCGGCCGCACCGAGCCGCGCGACGGCGAC
>NZ_JBHTLK010000450.1:0-2038 GCF_042678885.1 Saccharothrix hoggarensis | reverse complement strand
TGCGGGGCAGGCGTTTGCTGCTGCCGTTGTCGTCGGTGGCGCTGTACTGGTCCGGCATGGCGCTCAACGACTGGGCCGACCGCGCGTTGGACGCCGTCGAGCGCCCGGAGCGCCCGATCCCGTCCGGCCGGGTGAGCCCCCGCGCCGCGCTGGGAACCGCCGTCGCCCTCAGCGCGGCCGGGCTCGGGCTCGCCGCGTGGGCGGGCGGCCGGGACGCCTTGGCCGTCGCGGTGCCGCTCACGGCGGCGGTGTGGTCCTACGACACGGTCCTCAAGGACACCAAGGCCGGGCCTCTGGCGATGGCCGCGTGCCGCGCACTCGACGTGCTCCTGGGCTCGGGACGCGGACGCGCCGCGGCCGCACTGCCCGGGGCAGCCGTCATGGCCGCTCACACGCTGGGCGTGACGGTGCTCGCGCACGGCGAGGTCCGCGGTGCGTCACCCGCCGTCGCGCGCGCGGTCCTCGGCGCCACCGCGGTGACCGCGGCGACGCCGGTCGCCCTCCCGACGCGGACCCGGCGGCACCGGACCGGCGCCCTCGCCGGGGCGGTCGCCTACGCCACGACGGTCGGGCGAGCCCAACTCCGAGTGGTGCGAGACCCCGGCGCGGGCACGGTCCGGTCCGCCACGAAAGCGGGCGTCCACGGCATGGTGCCGTTGCAGTGCGCCCTGGTGGCAGGAGCCGGGTCAACGGCCGTCGCGGCCGGCCTCGCACTCGTCCTCCCCCTCGTCCGCGCGCTGAGCAGGAAGGTGACGCCCGCATGACCTTCGAGCTGGGGTACGGCACGAACGGCTTCGCCAACCACCGGCTGGACGACGCGCTCGCGGTGATCGCCGACCTCGGCTACACCGCCGTGGCGCTGACCCTCGACCACCACCACCTCGACCCGTTCGCCCCCGGCCTCGCCCGGCGCACCGACCGCGTGGCGGCACGGTTGTCGGCCCTGGGACTGCGGGTGGTGGTCGAGACCGGTGCGCGGTACCTGCTCGACCCGCACCGCAAGCACCACCCCACCCTGGTCGACCGCGAGTGGGAGGTCAGGGCGGACTTCCTGGTGCGGGCCGCGGAGATCGCCGCCGCGCTCGGCGCCGACTGCGTGTCGTTCTGGTCCGGTGTCGTGCCCGCGGACACCGACCCCGACCAGGCGTGGGCGAGGCTCCGATCGGGGGTGGCCGAAGTGCTCGACGGCGCGGCCCGGTTCGGGGTCCGCCTCGGCCTGGAGCCGGAGCCCGGGCACCTCGTCGAACGCCTCGACGACGCGCTGCGGCTGCGCACCGACCTCGGCTCGCCGGAGCCCTTGGGCGTCACGCTCGACGTCGGCCACTGCGTCGCCGTGGAGCGCGACACGGCCGCGGCGTGCATCCACCGCGCCGGGGACCTGCTGGTCAACGTGCAGCTGGACGACATGGTGCCCGGCCTGCACGAGCACCTGGAGTTCGGTGAGGGCGCGTTGGACCTGCCGGCCACCCTCGTCGCGCTGGAGGAGATCGGGTATCGGGGGATCGCCGCGGTGGAGCTACCCCGGCACAGTCACGCCGCGCCGGAGGTGGCCCGCGAGGCCATGAGCGCGCTGCGCGCGGCAATGCCACAACCGGTGGCGGGCCACCCGTGGCTCGTCGAGGCGGAGCGGACCGTGCGTTCCGAACCGGGCGCGATCCGGGCGTTCTTCCCCGTGGCGGGGCGAATGGTGGGCCGCACGCCGCTGCGCGCCGCGACCGATCCGCTGGGCGTGGTCCACGGGACCGCCGACGACCTGGCCCGCGCCAGGCTGGTGGCCGCCTACGCGTCGGCGACCGGGCCGGAGGAGTTGGCCACTGTGCTGGTCGAGCTGTACCGCTTCGGTGACGACGCGGAACGACGTGGCGTGCTGCGCGCGCTCGCCTCGGTCGGGGACGAGGTGCCGGCGGCCGGGGTCGAGCTGGTGAAGGACGCGTTGCGCACCAACGACACCAGGCTCGTGGCGGCGGCGCTCGGGCCGTTCGCCGCCGAACACCTCGACGCCCACGCCTGGCGGCACGGCGTGCTCAAGTGCCTGTTC
>NZ_JBHTLK010000449.1:0-2065 GCF_042678885.1 Saccharothrix hoggarensis | reverse complement strand
CGGCCCCCGCGACCCCTCCCCCGCCCGGCCCGGACTCCCCGCCGGCGGCGCCCACGGCGCCCGTCGCGGCGGCCATCCCGGACACGGCCGACGAGATCCTCCAGCGGTGGACGGAGAGCGAGGCCGTCGCCGAACCCGCCGTCGGCACGATCGGGCAGGCCGGGATCACGCTGGCGGACATCGGCGGCCTGGCCGACGTGAAGAAGCGCCTCGACATGTCGTTCCTCACGCCGCTGCGCAACCCGGAGCTGCGCCTCAAGTTCGGCAAGTCCCTGCGGGGCGGGCTGCTGCTGTGGGGTCCTCCCGGGTGCGGCAAGACCCTCATCGCCCGCGCGCTGGCGGGCGAGCTGGGCGCGAACTTCTACGAGATCGGCCTCAGCGACGTCCTCGACATGTGGATCGGCAGCAGCGAGCGCAACCTGCGCGGCATCTTCGAGACCGCCCGCCGCAACCGCCCGTGCCTGCTGTTCTTCGACGAGATGGACGCGCTGGGCCAGAAGCGGTCGCAGCTGCGCGGCGGCGGGTCGTCCATGCGCGGCGTGGTCAACCAGATGCTCGCCGAGCTGGACGGCGCGAGCACCGACAACGAGGGCCTGTTCGTCCTGGCCGCGAGCAACCACCCGTGGGACATCGACTCGGCGTTGCTGCGGCCCGGCCGGTTCGACCGGACCGTCCTGGTGCTGCCGCCGGACGTCGAGGCCCGCGAGGCGATCCTGCGGCTGCACCTGCGCGGCCGTCCGACCGAGCGCCTCGACCTCGCCAAGATCGCCAAGGCGACCGACGGCATGTCCGGCGCGGACCTCGCGCTGATCTGCGAGCAGGCCACGGAGACGGCGATGGAGGCGTCGATGGCGTCCGGCCGGGTCGAGCCGATCAGCCAGCGCCACCTCCAGGAGGCGGCGCGGTCGGTGCGCCCGAGCATCGGCGAGTGGATGGAAACGGCCCGCAACTACGCCCTGTACGGCAACGACGCGGGCGCGTACGACGAGCTCGCCGCGTACCTGAACAAGCGCCGCCGCTGAGCCGGCGCCGAGCCGGCGCGGGACGCCACCGCGAACGGCGCCGCGGGCGGTGTCGCGAGGTCACGGGCGCGGGTTGAACCGCGTCCACCTGCGACCGTCCCGTTCGGCCCGCGGGGTGGTGGCGGCGACGCAGCGCGGGCACAGCCACATGGTCTGGTCGGTCGTCTGCGACAGCCACACCGCGTCCGCCCACGGCACGTGCCGGAACCGGCCGAGCCGGCTCCGGCTGAGCGCCTGGCCGCACAACGTCTGGTTGGCGCCGGGCGTCCACGCGTGGACGTCGCCGGAGGGCTGGCGGACGCCGTCCTCGTCCACCCACTGGCTGGACGCGGCGACGCACGGCTGGGAGACCATGTGGCCGGTGTACCCGCTCCGGCACGTCCGATGCCCGCCCGCCCGGCGTCACGGGCTCCGGGGCTCACGTGGCCGCGAGGCGGACCGCCGCCACCGCCCCGTCCACGGTGGGGTGCAGGGGCAGCGCCTCGTCGACGTGGCTGACCTGCAAGGGGCGCAGCACGCTGCGGCCGTCGGCGGCGACGGCGAACGGGATGCCCAGGCGGGCGGCTCGGTGCCGGGCGTTGATGAGCAGCGCGATGCCCGCCGAGCCCAGGAACTCGACGTGGCACAGGTCGAGCACGATCGCGTCCGGGCTCGTCTCGAAGGCGGCGTCGAGCTCGGCCGCGACGGGGTGGCGCGACGCGGCGTCGAGGGCGCCGGAGACCTGGACCAGCGTGATGCCGCGGGCCACCTCGCTGCGGGTCGCGTGGCCGGTGGTGCGTTCGGTCATGGCGGGTCCTCCTCCGGTCCGAGAACTGCGGTCGCCGCTCACCGGTCTGTCACCACCATGCCGCATTCGGTCGGAGTCGGCGGGGGATGGACCTCGGCGAGCAGCGCCCGGAGCGGGTTCCACAGGTCGGGGACGGCGGCCAGCACGTCGCCGCTGCCCGGCCAGCTGCGCGGCGACGGGCCGACCAGGTCGCCGACCCTCCCGCCCGCCTCCTGCACGAGCAGCACACCCGCAGCGCAGTCCCAGGGTTTCAGGT
>NZ_JBHTLK010000448.1:0-2089 GCF_042678885.1 Saccharothrix hoggarensis | reverse complement strand
GGCGACGGCTTCGCCCGAGGCCGGGCGGGCGTCGGCTGGGCGCTGCTGCGCTACGCGCGCGTCGCGGGCGACCAGGGGTACGGCGTGGCGGGGCGGGCGAACCTGCGCGCCGACCAGGCGTTGCGGCAACGGCTCCTCGACGTGGCCGAGGCCGACCACAGCTGGTGCTCCGGCCTGTCCGGCGCGGTCCTCGCGCACACCGCGCACCCCGACCAGCCGGTCGACGCGCACACCCTGCACCTCGACCGCTGCCTGAACGCGCTGGCCGTTCACGAACCGTTGCGCGACCTGAGCCTGTGCCACGGCGAGCTGGGTGTGATCGAATCACTCACGGTGCTCGCCCAGCGCGGGCACAGCCTGGCCGCGGCCATGCAGACCCGGCGGGCCGGTCTCGTCCTCGGCTCGCTGGACCAGTACGGGGCGCGCTGCGGCACGCCGGGCGGCGTGCCGTCGGCCGGTCTGCTCACCGGGTTGTCCGGGATCGGATACGGCCTGCTGCGCCTCGGATTCCCCGAGCAGGTGCCGTCCGTGCTCCTGCTCGAACCTCCGCACGACACCTACCCCCGCGAGGAGAACCACCGATGAACGACGCCAACCACGACGCGGTCACCACCTGGCACGAGGACCAGGACGGCGACCACCCCGCCGGGGAGATGGCGCTGTCCCGCAAGACGAAGACCGGCGCCCGCGCCCGCGCGCTGGCCGGTCTGACGCTGGCCGTCGGCGCCTACGCGGCGGTCGCCGCGGACCTCTCGCACCCGACGGTGAGCGCTCCCGGTTTGGGCATCTGACCGCCCTCCGCACCGCCGAACTGCCCGCCCGCACTGGGGGTGCGGGCAGTTTGGCGCGTGTTTGATCGGCTTGACTAAGGTTCGGCGCATGCACACCCGCGCGCCCATCGTGGTCGGCCGCGACGAGGAACTGCGCGTCCTGGAGCGGGTACTGGCCGACGCCGGGGCCCGGCGGGGCCGCGCCGTGTTCCTGGTCGGGGAGCCGGGCATCGGCAAGACCCGGTTGGCGCGCTTCGCCGCCGGAGCGGCGTTCGACCGCGGCATGCGGGTCCTGCGCGGGCGGGGCAGCACGATCGGGCCGATGGTCCCGTTCCGGCCGTTGACCGAGGCGCTGATGTCGTTGCTGCGCGCCGGCAACGGGCCCGACCTGCGGGAACTCGGCGCTTACCAGCCGGTGCTGGGCACGCTGGTGCCGGAGTGGGGCACGGAGGCGCCGCGGCAGGCGCACTCCGTGGTGGTGCTCGCCGAGGCGGTGCTGCGGCTGCTGGCCGTCGTCGGCCGCGCGCAGCCGTGCCTGGTGGTGCTGGAGGACCTGCACGACGCCGACGCCGAGACGTTGGCCGTCATCGACTACCTGGTGGACAACCTCGACCAGGTCCCCGCCGCCCTGCTGGTGACGACGCGGGCGGACCCCGGCCCGACGCTCGACGTGGTCCGCCTTGCCGCGCAACGGGAAGCGGGCGCGCTGCTGGAACTGGGCCGACTGGGCGAGGCGCAGGTCCGCCGAATGGTCGCGCTGTGCCTGGAGGTGGACGAGTCCGAGGTGCCCGACGAGGTCGCCGAGCGGATGTGGGCGGACAGCGCGGGCAACCCGTTCGTCGTCGAGGAGATGCTGCACGGCCTGGTCAACGGCGGCGTGCTGGTGCGCGACCCCGGCGGCTGGCAGGTGCTCGGCGACCTGCGCATCGACCTGCCGACCGCGTTGGTGCGGGCGATCGCGCACCGCACCGACCGCCTGGGACCGCAGGGGCGCGAGCTGCTGTCCCTGGCCGCGGTGCTGGGCCACCGCTTCCCGCTGTCGGTGCTGCGCCGGGTGACCGGGATGGACGACCGCGGCCTGCTGTCGCACCTGCACGCGGGCGTGGCCGCGCAGCTCGTGACGCCGGACGAGCCGGTGCCCGACTGGTACGCGTTCCGGCACCCGCTCACCGCCGAGGCGCTGCTGGCGCAGCTGCCGCCGCCGCACCGGGCGGAGCTGTCGCGGCGGATCGCGGACGCGGTGCAGGAGCTGCACCGCGGCCTGCCCGGCGAGTGGTGCCCGCTGGTGGCGTCGCTGCGGCTGGACGCCGGGCAGACCG
>NZ_JBHTLK010000447.1:0-2093 GCF_042678885.1 Saccharothrix hoggarensis | reverse complement strand
CGGAACCGTCGGATCGCGGCCCGTGCGTTGCGGGGGATCACGCCGCGGTACGGCGTGTCGGTGGCGCAGGCGCAGGCGGAGTTGGAGGGGGAGTCGCGGCCGGTGGTCGTGGCGGCGGCGCTTCCGGCGCCGGTGTTCGGTGTGTCGAAGGGGAAGGGCCGTAAGGCGCGTCGCAACGCCGCGCGCCGGTCCGCGGCTCGTGCCGCGTCGATGTCGGGTCGGGTGGCGTGATGAGCCGGAACCTGGCGGGGTTGGCGGCGGTGACGGCCGTGGTGCTGGCCGAGCACGGCGAATCGTTGGACGTGTGCGGGGTGGACGTGCGGGCGTATCCGCAACCCACCACCGGGGCCGATGTGTCCATGCAGGTCGCGTCGCGTAGGGACTGGGCGGCCGATCTGGCGGGGGTGGCTCGCGCCGCGGTTGCCCTGGGGTTCGACTTCGTCCGGTTCTTTCCCGAGGACGGCTACGTCCGGGTGGTGACGGTCGGCGAGATTTCCACGTCGGCGGGCACCGCGCGGGTGGAGGTGTGGGACCACCTGAACGGTGCCGACGTCGGCCGCGCCGAGCGGGTGCTGGGCATCACGCTGGACCGGGACGTCGACCCGGTGTTCGTGGCCGTGTCGGACGTGACGCGCCGGCTCGCCGTGATGGCCGTGGGGCGGGTGGCGTGATGCAGCTCGACACGATGGCGACGGCGGTGACGTTCGCGGTGACGCTGCCCGCGTTGCTGGTGGCGCACAACGTTGCCGACCACTGGGTGCAGAGCGACGCGCAGGCCGCGCACAAGAACCTGCGGTCGCGGGCGGGTCGGGTGGCGTGTCTGCGGCACGTGGTGTCGTACACGCTGGTGACGGCGGGGACGGTCGCGGTGTTGTGGTGGCTGCTGGACCTGCCGATCACCGGGCTCGGGTTCGTCGTCGGTCAGCTGGTGTCGGCGGTCACGCACTACTGGGCGGACCGGCGCCACACCCTGGCCCGTCTCGCCACGCTGATCGGTCACCGCGGGTTCTACGCGCTCGGCGCGCCGCGTCCCGACCACGACGACAACCCCTCACTGGGCACCGGGGCGTACGCGCTGGACCAGTCGTGGCACTGGTTGTGGCTGGGTGTCGCGTCGCTGCTGACGGCGGTGCTGCGGTGACGGCCGCGCGGTTCGCGGCGCGGGCCGCCCGGTACACGGCGGCGGTGCTCGCGTTGGCGGAGCACTTCGCGACGTGCGGGTCGGTGCCGCGCACCGGTCCCGACGCCGTGGACTGGTGGCTGGAGCTGGCCGACCTGTGGGGGGACGTGGCCCTGTACGCCGACGACCCGTTCGTCAACGACCGCGCCCACCAGGCCGCCGAGAACGCCGAACGCCACGCCGCCGAGATCACCGACACCACCACCAGCGCCGCCGACGGCATCGCGCCGGCCGCCTGACCAGAAAGGACTGCTCGCCATGAAGTTCAAGTTCGACCCCGACTGCGTCAAGTGCGGCGGCACCGGCCGCTACGACGACTGGACCGAGACCACCGACGGCATGTGGTTCTCCGTGGACACGACCTGCGGGTGCCAGATCCCGGACCCCGCCAACACCGCCAAGAAGAACCGGAACGGGAAGTGAGCGCCATGAAGGACAACAACGCCGCCATCACCACCGACGTCCTGCTGTTCGCCCCCGACACCGCCGGGCAGTGGCACGTGCTGCTGATCGAGCGCGGCCACGCCCCGTTCGCGGGCCGGTGGGCGCTGCCCGGCGGCTACGTCGACCCGCACGAGACGTTCGCCGCCGCCGCGGTGCGCGAGCTGCACGAGGAGACCGGCGTCGCGTTCGAGGAGTGGAACCTGGACCGGGTCGGCATCTACGACACCCCCGGCCGCGACCCGCGCGGCCGTGTCGTGTCCGTGGCGTTCGCGGCGGTGCTGGACCACATGCCCGTCGCCGTCGGTGGCGACGACGCCCGCCAGGCCCGCTGGTGGCCGGTCACCGACGTGCTGTCGACGGACTTCGGGCCGCTGGCGTTCGACCACGACCAGGCCCTCGCCGACGCCGTGGACCTGTACATGCAGGCCGGCATCACCCTCGCGCACTGACTTCGCCCGGACCGGCGGCC
>NZ_JBHTLK010000446.1:0-2133 GCF_042678885.1 Saccharothrix hoggarensis | reverse complement strand
CACCGCCCCCGACCACGCCGCCCACGACTCCGCCGCCAGTGGCGCCCGCCGAGTCGCTGCCCGCCGAGTCGCTGCCCGCCGAGTCGCTGCCCGCCGAGTCGCTGCCTGCCGGATCGCTGGCCGCAGAGCCGCCGCGCACCGAGGCGCCCGGTGAGGTGCCGCCTGCTGGGGCGTCCAGCGCTTCGCCGCCGTCGACAGAGGTGTCGCCCACCGCTGTGCCGCCTGCCGCACAGGCCGCCGACGTGCAGGCCGCTGTGTCGGCCGCTGTGTCGTCACCAGCCGGGTCGCCGGCCGTCGCGCCTCCGGCCGCCGACTTCCCCGACGCCAACGGGCACCCGTTCGTCGGCCGCGCGGACGAGTTGGCCGAGCTGGAGCGCGTCGCGCGGTCGGCGGTGGGGGCAGGGCGGTCGCGGTTGGTGTTGGTGTCCGGAACGGCCGGTGTGGGGAAGAGTTCGTTGGCGGCGGCGCTGGTTCGGCGGCTGGAGGCCGGCGGCTGGACGACGGCCTGGGGCGCCTGCCCCGAACCGCCCGGCGCGCCCGCCGCCTGGCCGTGGACGCGGATGCGCGAGACCTTGGCTTCCACCGGGCACGTGCCGCCGCCCGCCACCGAACCGACCCCGGCCGACGCGGTCGCGGCGCGGTTCCACCGGCACCGGGCCATCGGCTCCTACCTGGCCGCGATCGGCACGCCCGTCCTCCTCGTCTTCGACGACCTGCACTGGGCCGACGAGGAAACGCTCGCCCTGCTGACCGCACTGGCCGCCGACCCCGGCACGGGACCGTTGCTGCTCATCGGCACCTATCGCTCGACCGAGATCTCCACCGCCCTCACCGAAGCCCTCGGCCGCGCCGCCCGCGCCGAGCCCACCCGCGTCTACCTGGGCGGCCTGACCGAACCCGAGGTGCGCGACCTCGTGGACGCCCTCACCGACCGCGAGCCGACCGCCGCCGACGCCCGCGCCATCCACGCCCGCAGCGCCGGCAACCCGTTCCTCGTCCGCGAGCTGACCCGGCTCTGGGAGTCCGAGGGCGACGCGGCCCTGCACGCCGTGCCCGCGGGCGTCCGCGACGTCATCCGCCACCGCCTGGCGACGCTCCCCGAGACCGCGCGCACCCACCTCCGGCAAGCCGCCGTGCTCGGCCAGGACGTCGACCTCGACGTGCTGGTGGCCTTGGCGCAGGACGAGGACGCCGTCCTCGACTCGGTCGAATCGGCCCTCCTCACCGGTTTCCTCGTCGAGCCGAACGCCGACCACCTCCGGTTCGCGCACGCGCTCGTCCAGGAAACGCTCTACGACGACACGGCCCGCGCCCGCCGCGCCCGGTGGCACGCCCAGGCCGCCGACGTCATCGAGCGGCTCCACCCCGACGACGTCGAAGCCATCGCGCACCACCTCCTCCGCGCCGGGAACCGGGCCACGCCCGCCCGCGCGGCGCACTACGCCCGAGCCGCCGCCGAACGGGCGGAACGCCGGTTCGCCCCGCACCAGGCGGCCGCGTTGTGGCGGGAGGCGGTCACCGCACTCGACCGCTCCGACCGCCCCGACCCCCCGGCACGGCGGGAAGCCGTGATGGGCATGGTCCGGGCGCTGGCCGTGACCGGCGACCTGGCGGAGGCGCGTCGGCACCGGGCCGAGGCGGTCGCCGAGGTCGTCACCGACCCGGTCGCGGCGGCACGCGCGATCGGCGCGTTCGACGTGCCCGCGATCTGGACCGCCAACGACGACGAAGCCCTGTCCGCCCGCCTCGTCACCGCCGCCGAACGCACCCTCGCCGCCCTCCCTCCCGGGCACGACGCCGAACGCGCCCGCCTGCTGCTCACCATCGCGATGGAACGGCGCGGGGACACCGGGGGCCGTGGCCTGGCGGCGGCCCGTGAGGCCGAGGCGATCGCCCGCGACCTGGACGACCCGGCGTTGCTGGCGTTCGCGCTCAACGGCCGGTTCATGCACGCGTTCCACCGGGCCGGCCTGGCGCCGCACCGGTCGCGGATCGGCGCGGAACTGCTCGACCTCGCCGCCCGGCACGGCCTGGTGACGTTCGAGGTGCTGGCCCACCTGGTCCTGGTCCAGTCCGGCGCCGCGCTGGCCGACCTCGCGTCCGCCGACCGCCACGCCGCCGCGGCCGACGCCC
>NZ_JBHTLK010000445.1:0-2145 GCF_042678885.1 Saccharothrix hoggarensis | reverse complement strand
GCTCGGAGGTGGCCCTGGCGCGCGCCGCCGAGGCGGCCGAGGTGGTCGCGGCGGCGTCCGGCCTGCCCCTGACCTCGTTCGCCGTGGCCAGCGCCGACCAGTCCGACGCGCCGCACCCGCCGGCCGAGCAGCCGCGCAACCGGACCGTCACGGTGCTGGTCGCGGAGGCCGGTCGGTAGGCGGTCTCAGGTGGGGAACGTGAACGAGCCGCCCCGGTCGACGTGGTGGACGGTCGTCGCCGGCCGTCGCCGCCCGACCTCGGCGGTGAAGTCCGACAGCGGCGACTTCATCACGCTGTAGTCGTCGAAGTGCACCGGCACGGCGTGCCGCGGGCCGAGCAGTTCGAGCAGGTCCGCGCCCTGGCGGCCGTCCATGGTGAGCAGCACGCCGAGCACCTTCGTGCCGCCCAGGTGCACGACCGCGACGTCGATGCGGGGGTGGCGCTCGCGGATCTCGCGCAGGTCGTCGTGCACGAGCGTGTCGCCGCTGAGGTAGATCCGCAGCGGTTCGCGGCCGTCCGCCGGCCGGTACTCCAGCAGCGTGCCCATCACCGGCGGCAGCACGCGCGCGAGCGGCCCGAACGCGTGCCGGCCGGGCAGGGCCGTGACGGTCAGCCCGGCGCCGTCGCGGGCCGTGGTGAACTCGCCCCACGTCCGCAGCGCCACGGGCTCGCGGAAGCCGCGCCGGCCCAGCCTGCGGGCGGCGTGCGGGGTGGTGAGGATCGGCAGGTCGCGGTCGAGGGAGCGGGCGGCGATCCGGTCGAAGTGGTCGCCGTGCAGGTGCGACAGCACGACGGCGTCCAGCTCGGGCAGCTCGTCGATCCCGATCGCCGGGTCCTTGAGCCGCCGTGACACCACGCCCTGGCCGATGTGCGTCCACTGGCCCTTGCGCAGGAAGTTCGGGTCGGTGAGCAGCGTGAACGGCCCGAGCCGCAGCACGGTGGTGGCGTTGCCGACGAAGAACAGCGAGTCCGTCATCGTCCGCGCACGACCGGGCGGGCGGAAGCGGGCCGCGGATCGGCCGGGCAGCAGTGGTCCATGACCGGGGGATAACCGACACACGCCGCTTGAACCACCCGACCAGTCCCCGCCTGCCGCCGCCCGTCCCGGTCACCGCCCGTCAGACCGGTCTTCGACCCCGACCGGTGTGCGACGTTCACCGCGGTGGCGTGGGCAGGTAGGCCGCCACCTCCGCCAGCGCGTCGAGGAACTCCGGGTCGTGGCGGCCGGCGGCGGTCTCGGCCTCGGCGACGGTGAGGACCTTCCCGCCGTTCTTGCGGTCGCTGCCGTAGTTGTGGCCGCTGAACACGACGTCCGCCAGGCCGAGCACCCCGGCTCCGAGCGGGCGGATGTCGCCGCTGCCGTGCACGTCCATCAGCCGCTGGAACTCCCGGGCGTCACCACCGGTGCGGAACCCCACCCACACCACGGACACGACGGCGACGTTGCCCGCGTCGTCGCCGACCGTCAACATCACCCGGTCGAGTGACGTGCACGGCGTGTGGAGGAAGAACTCCTGGACCCGCCCGTGGGACGCGGCCAGGCACGCGGCGTCCTGCCGCAGCACCTGCTTCAGCTCCCGCACGCCCATCCGCCGCCACGCCTCGGCCGCGTTGCCCTCGCGTGCCGACCGCTGACCCTCGGCCTTGCGCGCCTTCACGGCCTGGCCCGCCGAACCGCCGCTGCCGCCACCGCCCAGCGGCGACAGGCCCCCACCCGCGCCACCTCCCGCCACGCCCATCGCCAGGACGGCGCCCACCACGATCGCCGCCGCCGCACCGCCCTTCTTCGGCGTGATCGGGCGTTTCCGCCCCTGGCCGTCGGTGTAGAACCCCATGCCAACCCCCTGTGCCGCACCCCGTGCCGGAGTGCCGCGCAGCGTAGCGAGGCCCACCGACAACCCCGGGACGTCCGGCGCGCCGGGTCAGGCCACGAGTTCCGCCACCCGCGGCTCGGGTTCGGCGCGCGGGGTCGGGATCTCGTCCGCGGGGGTGTGGAGCAGGGGGTCGGCCTCGGCCAGCAACGCCCGCGCGGTGCGGAGCCCGGCGGCGATGTGGTCGCGACGGGCGCGCAGCTCGTCCACCCGCTCACGGGCCTCCGCGACGATGCGCCGCGCGTGCTCGCGCGCCTCCCGCACCACCTGGTC
>NZ_JBHTLK010000444.1:0-2166 GCF_042678885.1 Saccharothrix hoggarensis | reverse complement strand
CGTTGAGCCTGGACCGGGGCGGCGCGCCCGACGCGGGCGTCCAGCCCGCGACCCCGCCGCCCGCCACGCCGACCGCGCAGACCGTGCTGCTGATGGGGTTGGACGCGGGCCCCGGCCCCCGTGCCGACTCGGTGGTGCTGGCCCGCGTCGACGGGCAGGGCGCCGTCAACGTCGTGTCGCTCCCCCGCGACCTGCAGGTCGAGATCCCCGGCGTCGGCCCCGGCAAGCTGAACTCCGCCTACAGCCGCGCCTACGAGGCCGCGGCGGGCCAGGACGCCGACGCGGCCGGGGCGCGGGCGACGGTGGAGGTCGTCGAGGCGTTCACGGGGGTTCCGATCGACCACTACGCCGCCGTCGAGATGGCGGGGTTCGCCGAGCTGTCCGCGGCGGTCGGCGGGGTGGAGGTCTGCCTGCGGGCGGCGGTGCGCGACGAGTTCTCCGGCGTCGACCTGCCGGCCGGCCGGCAGACCATCCAGGGCGAGCAGGCGCTGGCGTTCCTGCGGCAGCGGGTCGGCCTGCCCCACCACGAGCTGGACCGCGTCACGCGGCACCAGGTGTTCCTGAACGGCCTGGTCGCCAAGGCGGCCTCGGTGTCCGACCCGGCGAAGCTGGCGCCGTTGCTGGAGCTGGCCCGCAGCTCGGTCCACGTCGACCCCTCCTGGGACCTGCCGGAGTTCCTGCGGCTGCTGGCGCAGGGCCCGAGGGTCCGGACCGCGACCATCCCGCACGACAACCAGGTCACGACGGAGGCCGGCGCGGTGCTGACGGCCGACCAGGGCGAGGTCCGCGCGTTCCTGGGGGACTTCCTGACGGCCCGGCCCGGCGTCACGCCCGTGCCGAGCCCCGGCGAGCCCACCGCGGTCGACGGCTGCGTGAACTGAGCCGGCCTCCCGCCGGCCGACGAGCCCACCGGTTCCCCACACCCGGTGGGCTCGTCGGCGTGCCGGGGGATACTGCCGGACGTGGAATCGACCGGTGAGCGGGTCCGGGTGGGGTTGGTCGGCGTGGGCACGATCGCCCGCACCCACCTGGAGGTGTTGGCGGACCGGCCCGGGGTGGACCTGGTGTTCACCGTGGACCCGCGCGCCGAGCCGCCCGTCTTCCGCGGCGACGTGCCCGCGCACCACCGCGACGTGACGTCGGCGTTGGCCGCCCACCGTCCGGACCTCGTGGTGATCGCGACTCCCGCGGACTCGCACGCCGACCTCGCGGCGCAGGTGCTGACGACCTCGGACGCGCGGGTGCTGGTGGAGAAGCCGTTGGTGCTCGACCCCGCGGACCTCGACCGGCTGTCGGGCCTGGACGGCGTGCGGGACCGGCTGTTCACCGCGCACCACTTCGCGTTCTCGCCGGAGGTGGAGTGGGCGGCGGCCCGGATCGCGGCGCACCCGGAGTGGGGGCCGGTCACCGGCGTCACGTCGGCGTTCTACGACCCCTACGTGCTGAAGGGCGAGCGGGCGTTCACGTCGTACATTTCGGCGTGGGCGGACTCGGGGATCAACCAGCTGTCCGTGCTGTCCCGCCTGGTCGACGTGGTGGACGTGACCTCGCTGCGGGACGAGGGCGCGAGCTGCTGGGCCGTGGCGTCGTTCCGGTCCCGCGGCGCGGTCGGCACGGCCCGGCTGCGCGCCGACTGGATGACCGGCGCGAGCAGCAAGTCCACCGTGGTGACGTGCGGCGAGGTGGAGGTGTGGCTGGACCACACGGCGATGACCGCGTTCGCGTTCCGGGGCGGCGAACTGCTGGACGCGCACGGCAGCGACGGGCGCACCCCGCGCAAGGTCGCGCACTACCGGCCGCTGTACGCGAGCCTGCTCTCGGACCGGCCCGACCCGGTCCTCGGCTTCGCCACGGCCTCCGCCCTGACGGCCCTGCACGCCCAGCACGCCCGGCACGCCGCGAAAGCCGTGCGGTGACCGCGGTTGACGATCACGGGAAGGCTCCGCGCTCATGGGTAGGGCTCGCACGCTCGCGCAGGTCTACCGGCAGTTCGCCGAGGTCGACGCCGCCGGGACGTCGCCGCTGTACGAACGCGTCGCCCTCGCCCTGAGCGGGTCGGACGAGGCGCTGCGCGCCATCGAGGCGGCGCCGGCGCGCAGGCGTCAGCCCGCGCTGGTCCTCGCCGCGCTGCACGACCTCGCCCTCTCCGGACGCGCGCCCGCGCTG
>NZ_JBHTLK010000443.1:0-2173 GCF_042678885.1 Saccharothrix hoggarensis | reverse complement strand
GCTCCAGCTCGGCGACGGTGGCGGCGAACGGGTCGGACTCGTCGGGGCCGGGCAGGGGAAGGGCGGTCGTGCTCATCGGGTCACCTCCACGTGGCGGGCGGAACGGATCGGGAACAGCGGTCCGGCGCGGCGACCGGCGCGGTGGCCGGCGCGCCCGGTGGCGCGGCGCAGCAGGACGGCCAGCACGAGGGCGGGCACGCCGACCACGACCAGGACGGCGGTGGGGTCGTCGGTCTGGGTGATCACGGCCCACTGGGCCAGGCCGATCAGCCCCGCCGTGATCAGCAGCTTCCACAGCACGACCACCGCGACCACGGCCAGGGCGGCGACCACCAGCAGCACGGGGGCGGGCACGGTCAGCAGACGCTCACTCATCGTCGGCGACCCCCGTCCGCTGCCGCTCGACCAGGCGGAACCGGTCGCGCAGGTAGGCCGGGGCGGTCTCCCAGGACCGGCCGGGGTGGGTGGACTCGAATGCGGCGCGGGCGGCGGGTTCCACCGCCGACTTGTGCGCCGTGTTGGTGCGCGACATGCTTCATCTCTCCTGACCCGCACTCTCGGGTGCGGTGTTGGGGTGGACCGGACCGGCGGCGGTTCCTGGCCGGGATGGGCCGCCGGTCCGGGCGCATCGTGGATGCCTACTTCTGGTTCTTCAAGTGGGGGAAGACGTCGATGGTCTTCGTGCCGCACTGGCACTTCCACACCTCGTAGGCGCTGCCGGTCAACGGGTTGACCCCGTGCCGTCCGGAGTCGCGGTAGCCCTGGTGTTCGTCCCACGCGGTGTTGCACTTGCCGTCGTCGCTCATGGCCTGGCCTCTCGTGCGGTTCGTGGATGGCGGGTGGGGTGTCACCAGGTCTGGCTGGTCTTGGCCGCGTGCCAGAGCTGGCAGACCTCGCTGCCGCAGGTGTGACCGTCGGCCAGCCGGCCGACGCGCTTGCGCCGGCCGCAGTGGCGGCCGTTGCGGCCGGTGGGCGCGGTGCAGTGGGTGGCGCTGGACTGGGTGATCAGGGCGCGGAACACGGGGAACTCCTCACCCGCACTCTCGGGTGCGGTGTTGGGGTGGACCGGGCCGGCGGCGGTTCCTTGGCCGGGATGGGCCGCCGATCCGGGCGCGGGGCTACGGCTCCAGTTCGCGGGGCGTGTCCGGGCGGCGGATCGGCGTCCGCCGGGTGGGCTGGTCGGTGCGGGTGGCACGGGCTCGGACAGGCCGCGGGGCGGGCGGGTAGGCGGCGGTGACGTAGACGCGGACGAGCACCGAGTTGCCCCGGTTGCGGTAGGGACGGCTGACCTCGTGCACGTCGTAGATCTCCCGCAGGGCTTCGACGGCGCCCGCGGCGACCTCGTCGGGAGTCAGTTCGAGTCGGATCTTCACGGCGGATTTCCTCCCGGTGTGGACGGTGCGGCAGCCGACGTTGAGGTCAGTCGTCCTCGTAGTCGTCGTCCTCGTCGTCCCACTCGTCGGAGTAGGCGGCGGGGTCCACCTCGCCGGACCCCTCGCACTCCTCGCACGGCGTTCCCGCGAACCAGCGGTCGACGCCGTCGCCCATGCACTGCGGGCACTCCATTGGTGTTCTGCCTTTCCATCGGGTTTGGTGCGACGTGGTCGGAACGGCCAGATCCGGAGGTCGTCGCGGCGGACGTTCGCCGGTGCCGTTGTTGATGTCGGTCGTTGGCAGGTGGGGATGGGAACTACACGGTCGGGCGTCGCCGACGCGGATGTGGACCGAAGGTCCGTTGCGCCGCAACGACTTCCGCGACGTCCGTGCCGGGGGCGGGCCTCACGGCCAGGTCCGGGCGGGTTCAGGGGGTGGTGAGCCTGCGGCCGGTGGCGACGTCGTGGGTGGGCTTGTCGCCCCGGTAGCGCCGCCAGGCGGCGACGATCGCGGCGTGCAGGACCGTGTAGGGCGTCGAGCGGTCGTGCTCGGCGCGCACGGCCCGGTGGAACGCCACGACGCCGAGGTCCGGCTTGTCCAGCAGGACCAGGCGCGCCGTGTCGTCCACGGCGTGCGACAGGGACACGGACTCGTCCGTGGGTGCGCTCATGACCGGTACCCGCGCTTTCGGATCGTGCGGTTGTCGGGGTGGACCGGACCGGCGGCGGTTCCTTGGCCGGGATGGGCCGCCGGTCCGGGCGAAGTCAGTGCGCGAGGGTGATGCCGGCCTGCATGTACA
>NZ_JBHTLK010000442.1:0-2175 GCF_042678885.1 Saccharothrix hoggarensis | reverse complement strand
CCGCCGCGCGGCACCAACGACCGCCGCGCCGACTTCGCCGTGCCGGCCGTCAGGCCGCGTTGCCGTCCGGTCCGCTGTGGACCCGGCTTGGCGCGACGCCGGGCGTTGACGCGTGCTAGCGGCCCACCGGGATGCCGCTCTGCTCGGCCCACGCGCCGACGTCCTCGCGGCGCAGGGCCGTCGCCAGCAGGTCCGGGAACCGGTCCGGGGTGCACGCGAACGCGGGCGCGCCCAGCTCCGACAGCCGCGCCGCCAGCTCGTGGTCGTAGGAGGGCGTGCCGCTGTCCGACAACGCCAGCAGCACGACGACCACCACGCCGCTCTGCACCAGTTCCCGCACCCGGCGTTGCAGCTCCCGCGCCACGCCGCCCTCGTACAGGTCGCTGATCAGCACCATCACCGTGTCCGTCGGCCGGCGCACCAGCGACTGCCCGTACGCCACCGCCCGGTTGATGTCCGTGCCGCCGCCCAGCTGGGTCGAGAACAGCAGGTCGACCGGGTCCTTCAGCTGCTCGGTCAGGTCGACCACCTCGGTGTCGAACACGACCAGCTTCGTGTCGACCGCCTTCAACGACGCCAGCGACGCGCCCAGCACCGCCGAGTACACGACCGACTCGGCCATCGACCCGGACTGGTCGACCAGCAGCACCACGTCCCGCAGCGACGCCTGCCGGCTGCGCCTGCTGTTGCCGACCAGGTCCTGGACGACCACCGTGCGCTGGTCGGGCTGGTAGTGCCGCAGGTTCTTCCGGATCGTCCGGTTCCAGTCCACATCGGACAGACGGGGCCTGCTCGTGCGGCGGGACCGGTCGATCGCGCCGTGCACCGCCGCCAGCAACCGGTCGGCCAGCTTGCGCTCGATGTCCTCCACGACCTTGCGCACGACCGCGCGGGCCGTCTCGCGGGTGCGCTCCGGGATCGCCTTCGACAGCGAGACGAGCGTGCCGACCAGGCTCACGTCCGGCTCGACGCTCGACAGCAGCTCCGGTTCGAGCAGCAGCTGGCGCAGGCCGAGGCGTTCCACCGCGTCGCGCTGCATGACCTGCACGACGGAACTCGGGAAGTACGTGCGCACGTCGCCCAGCCACCGGTGCAGCACCGGCGACGACCCGCTCAGCCCGGCGCTCCGCTTGCCACCGGGGTCGGGCGCCTCGCCGCCGCCGTACAACCCGGTCAGCGCCGCGTCACGCCGCTGGTCGTCCTCGCCCAACGACCCCAGGTCGCCGGCCGCCCCGCCCAACAGCAACCGCCACCGCCGCTGCCGCTCACCGGCGACGTCGAGAGTCACACCCACGCACCTCCACCCGTCCGCGCCAACGCCATCCCCGCCAACGCCATCCCGCCAACGCCATCCCCGCACCGCCGCCGAGCTCGCGTTCCCGCCCCGTCCCCGTCGTCGGGCCGTCGCCGGTCGGCCCGCGACCGCCGGCCGTGTCGCCGGGTTCCCGCACCTGTCGCGCCACCGCCGCCCCCGTCAGCCCGCGGCCGCGAGGAGGCCGCGCACGTGGTCCGCCAGGCGTGCCGCCAAGTCCTCGTCCCAGTCGCTCGCCGCCACCGCCCCACCCGGACCGGTGCCCTTCACCCGGTCGCCGAGCATCCGGCGCTCCGCCGGGCTGAAGTCGCCCACCGCGCGGCGCAACAGGGGCAACGCGGCCGAGAAGTCGGCCCCGGACAGGCCGGTCAGCCACTCGTCCACCACGCCGAACAGGCGGGGGTCGGCGGTGAGCAGGGCCGCCGAACCGCGCAGGAACCCCGCCACGAACGCGGTCGCGCCGGCGGCCACGGACACCGCCCGGTGCAGCCGGGCGGCCACCTCGTCCGAGTCCAGCGCACCCGTCTCCCACAGCAGGCGGGTCGCCCGGCCCGTCGGCAGGCCGTGGGCGTCGGGCATCGCGACCAGCGCCCTCAGCGCGCGCTGCCACGTGTCCTTGTGCTCGTCGTCGGCCGCCAGCCGGACCGCTTCGTCGGCGCCCTCCACGGCCTTGACCGCGCGTTCCGCCGTGTCCTCGTCCACCCCGCGGCACGCGAGCGGCAGGCCGACCGCGCCGCGGGCCAGCAGGCCGTGCAACGCGACCCGCAGCAGTTCCGGGTCCGTGCCGCGCACCGAGCCGTACCGCACGGTGGTCGCCAGGTCCGGCAGCGCGGCGAGCAGCTCCACCGCGTCCGTCGCGGCGG
>NZ_JBHTLK010000441.1:0-2189 GCF_042678885.1 Saccharothrix hoggarensis | reverse complement strand
GTCGCCGTGGCCGCCGCGCACGCCAGGGCGCTGCTGGACCGGGACCCGGCGGAGCTCCTGGCCGCCGCCCGCCGGCACCGCCACCCGTGGGCCGAGGCGAACGCGTACGAGGACCTGGCCACCCTGCTCACCACCACCGGCCACCCGGACCGGGCGGCCGAGCACACGACCCGCGCGTTGCGGATCTTCGAGCGGATGGGCGCGGACGGCGACGCGGCCCGGTTACGCGGTCACGCCCGCCGCGCCGACGCCACCGGCCGGCCCGGTTCGGCCGGCACGGAGTGGGATCGCCTGTCCGCGCCGGAGCGCGACATCGCCCGCCTGGTGGGCGTCGGGATGACCAACCGGCAGGTGGCCAGGCAGCTGTTCGTCTCGCCGCACACGGTCAACTACCACCTGCGGGGCATCTTCAAGAAGCTCGGGATCAGCTCCCGGGTGGAGCTGGCGAGGCTCGCCCACGAGCACGAGACCACCGAGACCTCCGCCGTGTGACCGGGCGGCCCCGGCGCCTCACGCGCCCACGGCGTCCGTCACCGAGTCGGCCAGCAGGAACCGCACCTCCTCGACCACCCGGCGCGCGTCCGTCGGCGCCACCACCGCGCAGTGCACCCCGCGCGGCGCGACCTCCAGCGCCAGGCACTCGGTGTAGGCGACGGCCGCGGCACGCGAGGCCGCGTACGCGGCGATCCCCGAACGCGGCACGGCGACGGCGTGCGCGGGCACCATCACGATCGTCCCGCGGCCCCGCTCGACCATCCGCGCCGCGACCGCCCGCGAGACGTTGAACACACCGTCGGCGTTCACCGCGAAGCTGTGCGCCCAGTCGTCGTCGCTGATGGACAGCGCCGGTCCCGGCCGCAGCACGCTCGCCGTCGTCACCAGCGCGTCGATCGCGCCGTACTCGCGCTCCACCTGGTCGACCAGCGCGTCCACGGCCGCGCTCGACGTCACGTCGATCTGCCGCCCGGCGACCCGCAACCCGTCCCCGCGCAGCCGTTCGACCAGGTCGGCGAGTCGCGCGCCGTCGCTGTCCACGGCCACGACGAGCGCGCCCTGCCGGGCCAGCGACTCGACGACCTCCGCGCCGAGCGGCGTGCACGCGCCCGTGACCAGCGCGGTCTTGTGGCGGAATTCGGCATTCATCCCCAGTGCTCCCCAGTCGCTTCCCCCGCCCGATGAACGTAATGGCCGCCACACCGCTAGGGAACTACCCGCGTGAGTAGTGCGAAAAAGGGCGCGAGGAGCGGGCGGAACGGGCGTCCTGTGGAGGGGTGAAATATGACTCCCGGGCAGGTCCGGGCAATCGCGGAAGCCTAGACTCACCAGCCGTGGTCCAGCAGCCGATGATCGCCCCGAGCATCCTGTCCGCCGATTTCGCCCGCCTCGCCGACGAGGCGGCCGCCGTGTCGTCCGCCGACTGGCTGCACGTGGACGTGATGGACGCTCACTTCGTGCCGAACCTGACGATCGGCCTGCCGGTGGTGAAGTCGCTGCGCAAGGCGACCGACCTGCCGCTGGACTGCCACCTCATGATCGAGGACCCGGACCGCTGGGCCATCGCCTACGCCGAGGCCGGCGCCTACAACGTCACCGTGCACGTCGAGGCCGCGAACGACCCCGTGCGGCTGGCGAAGGACCTGCGGGCGGCGGGCGCGAAGGCCGGCCTGTCGCTCAAGCCCGGCACCCCGCTGGAGCCCTGCGTCGACCTGCTCAAGCACTACGACACGCTGCTCGTCATGTCGGTCGAGCCCGGCTTCGGCGGCCAGTCGTTCATGGCCGAGGTGCTGGACAAGGTCCGCGCCGCGCGCCGCCTGGTCGACACCGGCCACCTCACGCTCGTGATCGAGATCGACGGCGGCATCAACGCCGACACCATCGAGCAGGCCGCCGAGGCGGGCGTGGACTGCTTCGTCGCCGGGTCCGCCGTGTACGACGCCGCGGACCCCGGCGCGGCCCTGGAGCGGCTGCGCGAGCAGGCGACGCGCGCCCGGTGAACGTGGACGAGGCGATGGCCCTGGCCATCGCGGCCAGTGAACGGGTCCGCGGCTCCACCAGCCCCAACCCGCCGGTCGGGTGCGTGATCCTCGACGCCGGCGGCGTGCTCGTCGGCGAGGGCGCGACCCGGCCGCCCGGTGGACCGCACGCCGAGGTCGTCGCCATCGAGCGGGCCGGCGACCGCGCCCGCGGCG
>NZ_JBHTLK010000440.1:0-2197 GCF_042678885.1 Saccharothrix hoggarensis | reverse complement strand
GCGCACGCCGCGGCGTCGGCCGCCCAGGCGGCTCAGGCCGGTCCGGCGGCTCCGGCCGCCCAGGACCAGGGCCAGGGCCAGGACCAGGCGTCCCGCGAGCAGTCCGGCCTGCCCCCGCAGCCGCGCTTCCACCACCAGGTCCGGCCCGGCACCGTCGTGGTCGACCTGGACGACGAGGACCCGTTGTTCGTCGAGCTGGACGGCCCCGAAGCCCTCCCGTACCGGCGGGCGTCGGGCGAGTAGAGGGGGGTGGCAAAACCACCCCCCGGCTACTGATATGCTTCCTCCCGCACGACAACAGAACACGGGGCTGTAGCGCAGTTGGTAGCGCGACTCGTTCGCATCGAGTAGGTCAGGGGTTCGATTCCCCTCAGCTCCACTCGTCGAGGGGCGAGGTGTGTTTGCGGAGAACGCAAACCTCCTCGCCTCGTCGCATTTCCTGGGGGTGCAATCCCCAGACCCCGCCCGGAGGGCTTCGCCCCCGGACCCCCTTGCGGTGGTCCCCGCTGGGAGTAGGCGCCTGTGAGGTCTACACACGACACAGCACGCCAAGGGCGGGAACCGGTTCGTTGGTTCCCGCTCTTCGGTGTTGACGGTTCCGCCGGGGCGTAGTGGTGGCCACGGGGTGGTGTGTCCGGTGTGGACGGTGAGAGGCCGCACTGCCGGCAGGTGGAGGCGGTACCTGCCGGTGTGCGGCCTCGACCGGCTCGGGGCACGTGAGCCGGGGTTCGGTGGGTCAGCGGATCTCGACGGGCTGGCTGCCCAGGGTGACGTCGACCGTGCGCTCCTTGCCGATGGTGAGCTGGACCTTCTCGCCCGGCGCGCGGGAGCGGACGGCGGCCACCAGGGCGTCCGAGCTGTCCACGGGGCGGTCGCCGAACTTGGTGATCACGTCACCGGTCTTGATCCCGGCCGCCTCGGCGGCGCCGCCCGCCGTCACGTCGCGGACCAGCGCGCCGCCGTCCGGGGCGTCGCCGACCTGCACGCCGAGCACGGTCTGCGTGGCCTTGCCGGTCTCCGACAGCTCCTTGGCCGTGCGGCGGGCCTGGTCGATGGGGATGGCGAAACCGATGCCGACCGAGCCGCCCTGCGACGACTGGCTGGAGTTCGGGCTGTAGATGGCCGAGTTGATGCCGACGACCTGGCCGCGCATGTTCACCAGCGGGCCGCCCGAGTTGCCGGGGTTGATCGCCGCGTCGGTCTGGATGGCGTTGAGGACGGTGTCCGGGGTGCCCTGCTGGCCGCCGGCCCGGACGGGCCGGTTGAGCGAGCTGACGATGCCGGACGTGACCGTGCCGTTGAGGTCGAACGGGGAGCCGACGGCGACGACCTGCTGACCGATCTTCAGGTCGCCGGAGTTGCCCAGCTCGGCGGTGGGCAGGCCGGAGACGTCCTCCATCTTCACCACGGCCAGGTCGGACGACGGGTCGCGGCCGACGATCCGCGCGTCGAACGAGCGGCCGTCCTGGAGCTGGACCTTCATCGGGCCGCCGTCCGCCGCCGCCTCGACCACGTGGTTGTTGGTGAGCACGAGGCCGTCGGAGCTGAGCGTGAACCCGGACCCGGCGCCGCCGGTGACCTGCACCTGGACGACGGTCGGCAGCACCTTCTGGGCGACCTGCTCGATGGAGCCCTCGGGCGCGTCGGACGTCTGGTGGGCGGGCGGCGCCTGGTTGAGCGCGTTGGTGACGGGGCGCGCGTCCTCGGCCGCCTGGTAGCCGACGTACCCGCCGACGCCGCCCGCGAGGCCGCCGACCGCGAGCACGAGCGCGGCGACGCCCGCGGTGACCTTGTTCCGGCCGCGGGGCCGCAGGACGGTGGGGGCGGAGTTCGGCGGCAGGTAGTAGCGCCCGGACGAGACGTGCGGGTCCGGCTGCGCCGACCCCTGAGGGGTGGGGGTCGGCGAGCCGGTGTGGTCCTGGGCGGCCTGGTGCGGCACGCCGTACGGACCGGTGTGCTCCGGGTGCCGGAAGCCTCCCTGCCAGGCTTCCGGCCCGGTTGCCGGTAGACCGGCGCCGCCCTGCACGGCGCCGGCCTGACCGGTTCCCGACTGGCCGGCGGCACCCTGCGAGGCGGCCGGCGAGCCGAAGTCGTCCGAGCGGTCGGCGCTCCACGCGGCCGGCGACCCGGGTTGGGGCTGACCGGCGGCCTGGGCGGCCGGCGAGCCGAAGTCGTCCGGGCGGCCGACGCGCTCCCA
>NZ_JBHTLK010000439.1:0-2205 GCF_042678885.1 Saccharothrix hoggarensis | reverse complement strand
CGCCGAACACCTCGACGCCCACGCCTGGCGGCACGGCGTGCTCAAGTGCCTGTTCCTCGACATCCCCCTCGCCGCCGTGGCCGGGCTCGACCGGCGCGTGGACGCGGAGCTCGTCCGCATGGTCCGCGCGTACGCCGACGAACGCCGTGCCGCCGGCCGCGCCGTGCCCGAGGACGCGTCGACCCTGCTGAGGAGCCACCCCTGATGCGCATCTTCGACCCGCACATCCACATGACCTCACGCACGACGGACGACTACGAGGCGATGCGCGCGGCCGGTGTGCGGGCGCTCGTGGAGCCGTCGTTCTGGCTGGGCCAGCCGCGCACGAACGTCGGGTCGTTCACCGACTACTTCGACGCGCTGATCGGGTGGGAGAGGTTCCGGGCCGGGCGGTTCGGCATCCGGCACCACTGCGCCGTCGCGCTCAACCCGAAGGAGGCCAACGACCCGCGCTGCGCCGGCGTCCTCGACGTCCTGCCGCGCTACCTGGCCAAGGACGGCGTGGTCGCGGTCGGCGAGGTCGGGTACGACTCGATGACGCCGGAGGAGGACGAGGCGTTCGCCCGGCAGCTCGAACTGGCCGTTCGGCACGGTCTGCCGGCGCTGGTGCACACCCCGCACCGGGACAAGGCCGCCGGCACGGCACGCACGCTCGACCTGGTCCGCGAGTCCGGTTTGCCGCCCGAACGGGTGCTCGTGGACCACCTGAACGAGACGACCGTGCGCGCCGTGGCCGATTCGGGGTGCTGGATGGGCTTCTCCATCTACCCGGACACCAAGATGGACGAGGACCGCATGGTCGCCATCCTGCGCGAGTACGGCACCGACCGCGTGCTGGTGAACTCGGCCGCCGACTGGGGCCGCTCCGACCCGCTCAAGACCCATCGCACCGGGCTGGCGATGCTCGACGGCGGCTTCGACGAGTCCGATGTGGACAAGGTGCTGTGGCGCAACCCGGTCGAGTTCTACGGGCAGAGCGGCCGGCTCATGCTGGACGACGAGCCTGACGCGTCGGCGGCGACGTTCGCCGGCAACTCGGTGCTGCGCGGTGAGCGCCCGTGACGCCGGTCGCGTACTGCACGAACGTCCACCCGGCCGAAGACCTCGACGGCGTGCTCGCCCAACTCGACCGGTACGCCGTGCGGGTGCGGGAGAACCTGGGCGTGGACACGCTCGCGCTGGGGTTGTGGTTGTCCGAGCCGGTCGCCCGCGGTCTCGCCGAGGACGTGGCGGCACGGCGGGGGTTGGCGGCCGAGCTGCGGGCCAGGGGTCTGGAGGTGAGCACGCTCAACGCGTTCCCGTACGGCGGGTTCCACGACGAGGTGGTCAAGCACTCGGTCTACGTGCCGCGGTGGACCGATCCGCGCCGCCTGTCGTACACGATGGCGTGCGCCACGGTGTTGGCCGACCTGTTGCCGGACACGGCGGCCTACGGCAGCATCTCGACGTTGCCGCTGGGGTGGCGGGAGCCGTGGACGAGCGACGACGACGCACAGGCGCGAGCCGCGTTCGACGTGGTGGCGCGGTTGCTGCGCGCGCAGGCGGCCCGGGACGGCAGACCGATCAGGCTCGCGGTCGAGCCGGAGCCGGGCTGCGTGCTGGACACCGTCGCCGACGCGGTGGGCTGGCTGGCCGACCGGGTGGACCACGACCACGTGGGGATCTGCCTCGATACCTGCCACCTGGCCGTGTCGTTCGCCGACCCGGTGGACGCGGTGAACACCATCCGCGCGTCCGGGCTCAAGATCGTGAAGGTGCAGGCGTCGGCCGCGCTGGAGGTCGCCGAACCGGGCACGGAGGAGGCACGGCGCGCCCTCGCCGCGTTCGCCGAGCCCCGCTACCTGCACCAGGTCAGGGAGAACGCGCCCACCGGTGTGCTGGCGGCCGACGACCTGCCCGAGGCGCTGGCGGATTTGCCGGCCGAGAACCCCTGGCGGGTGCACTTCCACGTCCCGCTGCACGCCCGGCCCGCCGCGCCCCTGCGGTCCACGACCGACGTGCTGTCGTCGGCCGTCGCGGCGGTCCGGTCCATTGCCGACGTCATGCCGCACGTGGAGGTCGAGACGTACACGTGGACGGTGCTGCCCGAACCCGTCGACGACCTGGCGGAGGGCATCGCCGCCGAGCTGCGCTGGGCGGCCGACCACCTCGTGAACGGAGTCGTGGCGTGAAACCGCTGGTCGTGATCGACGTCGTGGGCCTGAC
>NZ_JBHTLK010000438.1:0-2209 GCF_042678885.1 Saccharothrix hoggarensis | reverse complement strand
CGGCGGCACGGCGCGGGGTGGTGCGGTGGTCGGCGGTGCGGCAGCGGGCGCCGACTGGGGGCGTTCGCGCACCGCGGGCCGCTCGTCCGGCGCGACCGCTTCGAGCCCGTCGAGCGCTTCCAGCAGCACTTCGCCCTGGCCGTGGATGTTGCCGATGGCCACCAGCGACGCGGTGTCGTCGATGTCGGCCAGGATCGCGTCCAGCAGCTCCTCGGCCGAGCGGGCGCCGCCGAGGTCGTTGACGACGTCCTGCCACTCCTCGCCGATGGTCGACCGCGCGCTGCGGGTCGGGTCGCCGATCAGCACGACCCGGTCGGGGTCGATCCGGGCGACCAGCTCGCCCATCTGCCGGTTGCGCTCGACCCGGTCCGGCCGGCAGTTGATCACCACGTGCAGCGGGCGGGCGATCGAACCCTGCTCCAGCAGCCGCTCGATGTTCATCAACGTCGACTCGGGGTCGTTGGCGGCGAACACGTTGGCGAGCTTGACCACCTTGCCGTCCGCCACGCGGGTCTGCACGGAGAGCACACCGGGGTCCGGCGGCGCGGACCACATGCCCGTCAGCGCGAGCTGCCGGTTGACGCCCAGCAGCTCCGCCACGGCCAGCGCGATCGCCACGTTCTCCTTGAAGGTGACCCAGCCGAACCCGGCCATCTCCTCGTCGGTGACCGACTCGGGGTCGACCGCGATCAGCTCGCAGTCCCGCTTGGCCGCCTCCTGCTCCAGGATGTGCAGCCGGTCGCGCTCGGCCGTCACGCAGATCCCGCCGACCGGCATGGACCGGCTCAGCGAGCGGGCCACGTCGTCGAGCGTGGGGCCCATCTCGGCCAGGTGGTCCTCGCGGACGTTGCACAGCACGCCGATGGTCGACTGGATCAGCTTGCTCTGGTTGATCTCCTGGAGGTCCGGCATCACCGCCATGCACTCGATCACCAGCACGTCGGACCGGTAGGCGGCGGCGCGGCGCACGATGCCGATCTGCTCCACGACGTTCGCGATGCCCCACTTGCGGTAGACGGGTTCCTCGCTGCCGTCGGGGTGGATGAACCGCGCCGCCGTGCCGGTCGTCTTCGCCGTGGTGACGAGCCCGCCGCCGCGCAGCGCGCCCGCGCACAGGCGGGTGATGGAGCTCTTGCCGCGGATGCCGTTGACGAGCACCCGCTGCTCGATGCGGTGCAGGTGGGCGAAGTGCTTGCGCTGTTCCAGCACGCCGCAGACGAGCAGGCCCGTGGTGAGGACCAGGAAGACCACGTACAGGTAGGTCACGCCGAACCCCGCCCGACCTTGGGACGCGGGGGTTCCGGCGCCGGCCTGCGCGGCGCGGCGTGCCTGGTCCGCGCGGAACGCTCGGCCGGACGCTCGGCGTGACGCTCGGCCGGACGTTCGGCGTGACGTTCGGCCGGACTTTCGGCCGGCCGTTCGGCGTGACGCTCGACGTGACGTCCCGAACGGTCCGGCGCACGTTCCGGAGCCCGTTTCGCGTGTGGTTCGACCGGCTTCATCAGCATCGTCGGGTCGGTGGCCGCGCCGCGCGGGCGGCGGACCTCGCCGAGGCGGTCCGGCCCCTGCACCACGGCCTGGCGGCAGATCTCCAGGCAGGACGCGATCGTGCCGATCTCGTCGTGCCGCTGGGGGTAGATCACCGCCTGCAGGTCGCCCGCCACCATCCGGTCGGCCGCGCGCGCCACCCGGCGCAGCGGCCCGAGCACGGTGAACAGCAGCCACCCGTACCCGAACAGGGCGATCAGCGCGGTGATCAGCGCGACGAGTTGGACGTGCCGACGGGCCTCGTTCACCGGCAGCGCGAGTTCGACGCCGGGCAGCTCGGTCACGACCGTCCAGCCCAGCGCCTCGACGTCGCCGCCGCGCAGGGCGGCGGAGGCCACGATCGACGGCCCGTCCGAACCGGGCCGGATCTCGCCGACGACGTCGCCGCGCTGGGCGAGCGCCGCGCTGTCGCGCAGGCCGGTGTCGGTCACCTCCTCGAAGGCGACGAACCCGTCCGTGGCGTTGACGGTCCGGAAGCCCCGGTCGACCACGCGGGCGTGCCCGGGGACGTGGTCCAGCAACGTGCGGAGGTGGTCGAGGTCGAACTCGCCGACCACCGCCGTGCCGCGGCCGGGGACGGGCACCTCCGCGAAGACCACCGGCACCCGGCCGGACTGGTCCTGCTGGCGCAGGCCGGCGGCCGCGGCGGGCGGCTCGGCTC
>NZ_JBHTLK010000437.1:0-2242 GCF_042678885.1 Saccharothrix hoggarensis | reverse complement strand
GTCGTTCCTGCTGGTCCTGGCGGTCACGCGGTGGCTGCTGAAGCCGCTGGCGGCGCTCGCGGCGGGGGTCCGCGCGGTGGCCGCGGGCGAACGGCGGGCGCACGTGACGGGGAGCAGCGGCCCGCCGGAGGTGCGCGAGCTGTCCGAGCTGTTCAACCGCATGTCGGACGCCGTCACGGAGGCCGCCGACCAGCAGCGGCGGCTGATCGCGGACGCGTCGCACCAGCTGCGCAACCCGATGGCGGCGTTGCGGCTGCGCATGGACACGTTGAGCGGGCAGGTCAAGCCCGAGGGCGTGCGGGCGTACACGGCGGGCGTCGCCGAGATCGAACGGCTCGAATCGCTGTTGGACGGCCTGCTGGCGCTGGCGTCGGCGGAGAGCGCGGCGACCGAGGTCGCGGCGGGCGGGCGCGAGCCGGAGCTGACCGACGTCGGCGCGGTGGCGGTGGACCGGGCCGGGTTCTGGCAGGTGCCGCTGCCGGGGACGCCGCCGCTCGCGGTGCTGGTGCGCTGCCCGGAGTCGGACCTGGCGCAGGTGCTCGACGTGCTGCTGGACAACGCGGTGAAGTACGGCGGCGAGGTGCGGGTGTCGCTCGGCGCGGACCGCGCGGCGGGCGTCGGGTGGGTGGAGGTGCACGACGACGGCCCCGGCCTGACCGCCGAGGAGCTGGCGCTGGCCACGTCCCGGTTCTGGCGGGGGCGGTCGGGCAAGCCGGGCACCGGTCTCGGCCTGGCGATCGCGGACCAGCTCGTCCGGGCCCGCCACGGCGCCCTGAGCCTGTCGTCGGCGGACGGCTTCACCGCGCGCGTCACCCTGCCGCTGGAGCCGGCGCTGTGAACCGCCGGGTGTTCCTCCTCGGGCTGCTCGCCACCGGGTGCGCGTCGGGCGTGCCGGCGGGCGAGCTGACCATCGCCGCGGGCGAGCGCGGCGGCATGTACTTCGACTTCGCGTCCCTGCTCGCGGACCAGCTCATCGACCTGCGGGGACGGGTGCTGGAGACCGAGGGCAGCCTGGCGAACCTGGGGCTGCTCGCCGCCGGTCAGGCGCAGGTGGCGCTCGCGCTGGCGGACTCGGCCCGCGTCGCCGACCCGGGGCTGGAGCTGCGGGCGCTGGGCCGGGTCTACGAGAACTACCTCCAGCTGGTGGTGCGGGAGGACGACCCGGCGCGGTCGGCCGCCGACCTGGCCGGGCGCACGGTGTCGCTGGGCGCGGCGGGCTCCGGCGCGTCGCTGTCCGGTGAGCGGATGCTCGTCGCCCTCGACCTGCGCACGTCGGTGCGGGTCGAGCACCTGAAGCTCGGCGACGCCGTGCGGGCGTTGGCGGAGCGCCGCATCGACGCGCTGCTGTGGTCCGGCGGCGTGCCGACGCCCAAGCTGGCCGAGCTGTCCGGCATCCGCCTGCTGCCGCTGGCCGACCTGGTGCCGGGGCTGCGCGCGGCGCACGGCTCGGTGTACGAGCAGGTGCCGGTGCCGGTCGGCGTCTACGGCGCGACCCGCGAGGTGCCCACGATCGGGGTGGCGAACCTGCTGGTGTGCCGGGCGTCGCTGCCGGACGCCGTGGCCGCCGCGATCACGCGGACGCTGGTGTCACGCGCCGCCGCGCTGGTGCCGGCGCAGACCCTCGGCACCCAGTTCCTCGACGTGCGCAGCCTCATCGGCACCGCGGGCCTGCCGCTGCACCCCGGCGCCGCCGCCACCTACCGCGACGTGCACGGATGAGGCCAGCAGCAGCATCGCGGCCTCCGACGACGAGTCGGCCTCCGTGGTGGCGAGCACGAGGGACTGGTCCTCGGCGGCGAACGTCTGCTGGGTGACGGTGAGCGTGCCGACCAGCGGGTGGCGCACGTCGTAGGTGGCCGTGCCGCACGCCCGCACGCGGTGGTCCAGCCACAGCCGGGCGAACTCGGGGCTGCGCATGGTCAGCTCGCCGATCAGCCCCGCGAGCAGCGGGTCGTCCGGGTGGCGGCCCGCGACCAGCCGCAGGTGCTCCACCACCGACCGGGCCTTCGCGGGCCAGTCGGCGTACAGCTCGCGCACGTGCGCGTCGAGGAAGACCAGCCGGGCGGTGTTCGGGCGGTCCGCGGGCCGCCGCGGCGAGGTCGGGTCGAGGTGGCCCGCGAACAGGGCGTGCCCCATGCGGTTCCACGCCAGCACGTCGCCGCGCCGCCCGGTCACCACCGCGGGCACGTCGCCGATCTGGCGGAGGAGGTCCAGCAGCGCGCGCGACGCGTGCTCGGCCGGC
>NZ_JBHTLK010000436.1:0-2265 GCF_042678885.1 Saccharothrix hoggarensis | reverse complement strand
TGAACCAGACCGACCCGACCAGGTGCTGCCAGTTGCGCAAGGTCATCCCGTTGCAGCGCACCCTGAAGAACTACGACGCGTGGGTCACCGGCGTGCGGCGAGTGGACGCGCCGACGCGGGCGAACACGCCGATCGTGCAGTGGGACGAGCGCAACGGCCTGGTCAAGGTCAACCCGATCGCGCCCTGGACCGACGACGAGTTCAACGCCTACATCGCCGAGCACGGGATTCTGGAGAACCCGTTGGTGCAGGCTGGTTACCCCTCCATCGGCTGCGCGCCGTGCACCGCGAAGCCGCTGCCGGGCGCGGACGCCCGCAGCGGCCGGTGGGCCGGGCTGGCCAAGACCGAATGCGGGTTGCACGGATGACCACCACCGCCCTGGACACCCTGGACCGCCTCGAGTCCGAGGCGATCCACATCTTCCGCGAGGTCGCGGGCGAGTTCGACCGGCCGGTGATCCTGTTCTCCGGCGGCAAGGACTCCACCCTGCTGCTGCACCTCGCGGTCAAGGCGTTCTGGCCCGCCCCCGTGCCGTTCCCGCTGCTGCACGTCGACACCGGCCACAACTTCGAGGAAGTCATCGAGTTCCGCGACAAGGTCGTGGCCCGGCACGGGCTGCGGCTGGAAGTCGCCAGCGTGCAGGACTACATCGACGACGGCCGGCTGGCCGAACGCCCCGACGGCACCCGCAACCCCCTGCAGACCGTGCCGCTGCTCGACGCCATCACCTCGCACCGGTTCGACGCGGTGTTCGGCGGCGGGCGCCGCGACGAGGAACGCGCCCGCGCCAAGGAACGCATCTTCAGCCTGCGCAACGCCTTCGGCCAGTGGGAACCCCGCCGGCAACGCCCCGAGCTGTGGAACCTCTACAACGGCCGCCACCGCCCCGGCGAACACGTCCGCGTGTTCCCCCTGTCCAACTGGACCGAACTCGACGTCTGGCACTACATCGCCCGCGAGAACATCGAGCTGCCGTCGATCTACTACGCCCACCGCCGCGAGGTCTACCTCCGCGACGGCATGTGGCTGGCGGAAGGCCCCTGGGGCGGCCCCCGCGACGGCGAGCACAAGATCGAGAAGACCGTGCGCTACCGCACCGTCGGCGACGGCTCCTGCACCGGCGCGGTCGAGTCCGACGCCGCCGACATCCAGGCCGTCATCGCCGAGGTCGCCGCCTCACGCCTGACCGAGCGCGGCGCGACCCGCGCCGACGACCGCCTCTCCGAGGCCGCCATGGAAGACCGCAAGCGGGAAGGCTACTTCTAGATGAGCGACCTGTTGAGGCTGGCCACCGCCGGCAGCGTGGACGACGGCAAGTCCACCCTGGTCGGCCGCCTGCTCTACGACACCAAATCCGTCCTCGCCGACACCCTCGACGCCGTCCACCGCGCCAGCGCCGACCGCGGCCTGACCACCCCCGACCTCTCCCTCCTGGTCGACGGCCTGCGCTCCGAACGCGAGCAGGGCATCACCATCGACGTCGCCTACCGCTACTTCGCCACCCCCAAGCGCTCCTTCGTCCTGGCCGACACCCCCGGCCACGTCCAGTACACCCGCAACACCGTCACCGGCGCCTCCACCGCCCAACTCGGCGTACTCCTGGTCGACGCCCGCAAGGGCGTCATCGAACAGACCCGCCGGCACGCCGCCGTCCTGGCCCTGCTGGGCGTGCCGCGGCTCGTGCTCGCGGTCAACAAGATCGACCTCGTGGACTTCGACGAGGTCACCTTCGCCCGCATCGCCAAGGAGTTCACCGCCCACGCCACCGCCCTGGGCTACCCCGAGGACGCCGTGGTCGAGATCCCCGTCTCCGCCCTGGCCGGGGACAACGTGGTCGAACGCTCCGACCGCACCCCCTGGTACGACGGCCCCACCCTGCTGGAACACCTCGAAACCGTGCCGGTCGACGCCGACCCCCACGACGCCCCCTTCCGCTTCCCCGTCCAATACGTGATCCGGCCCCGCACCACCGAACACCCCGACTACCGCGGCTACGCCGGCCAGGTCGCCGCCGGCACCGTCCGCGTCGGCGACGACATCACCGTCCTCCCCGCCGGGCTGCGCTCCACCGTCACCGGCATCGACACCGCCGACGGCCCCCTCGACCACGCCACCTCCGGCCAATCGGTGACCCTGCTCCTGGCCCACGACCTCGACATCTCCCGCGGCGACCTCATCGCCGCCGCCGCCGTGCCACCCAAGGTCACCGACGAGTTCGACGCCACCGTCTGCTGGCTCTCCGACAAACCCCTCACCCCCGGCGC
>NZ_JBHTLK010000435.1:0-2267 GCF_042678885.1 Saccharothrix hoggarensis | reverse complement strand
GTGCGGGTCACCGGTCGCGGCGCCGGGGACGACGAGCAGGCACCACGCCGTCACGACGGCCACCGCGCCGACCGCGCGCCGCCGCGGCCGACCGGGGGTTGACGAGCGTGGCGCCGACGGGTGGGGTGCCATGAGTGCCTCTCGCACGGTCGTGGAACCGCCTACCGGCTCCGGTAGTGAGCGGCCCACCGGCGGAACTCCGCCCGGGACGACGCCACGTCCAACGCGATCCGCTCCAGCACGTCCGCCTGCCGCCGACCGGTGGGCAGCGCGAACGACGAGCGCAGCACCCCGGTGTGGCCGGCCGTGAACGGCACCAGCCGGACCGGCACGTCGCGCCGGTCGGCGAGCGCGTCCAACTGGTCCGCCATCACCGACTCGTCGCCGACGCGCGCGTGCAGCGCGGCCTCGTGCAGGAAGAACCGCGCGCCGCGGGGGAACGCGTCGCCGCCGTCGTCACCGAGCGCCAGCGCGTAGGCCGGCGTGCGCAGCGGCTCCGGGACGCACAGCGTCTCGAACACCACGACGTCGCACTCGGCGGCGGCCTCGCCGGGATCGCCGGGACGGCGGCCGACCAGCCTGATCAGATCGATCAAGTCCGGTCCGCGCCGAGTGCGGTCCACGGTGGACGGTCCGCTCGACCAGCCCAATCCCGGCACCAGCCTGAGCGGCGGCCGGATGTCCTCACCTGCGGTCACGGTGCGCCACCGTAGTGACGTTGACCAGCCCTTTCGACCCGGTGGCGGTAAGACCACCCCAAAGTGGAGCAAGGCAAGCCGTACGTACTGATTGGATTTCCCCTGGCGGCCCTGGCAACATCGACCGGTGCCCAGGGTGAGCCAGGACCACCTCGATGCCCGTCGCCGCCAGATCCTCGACGGCGCCCGCGCGTGTTTCGCGCGCTTCGGCTACGAAGGCGCGACCGTCCGCCGCCTGGAAGAGGCTACCGGCCTGTCCAGGGGCGCGATCTTCCACCACTTCCGGGACAAGGAGTCGCTGTTCCTCGCCCTCGCGGAGGACGACGCGCTGCGGATGGCCGAGGTCGTCGCCGAGCAGGGTCTCGTCCAGGTGATGCGCGACCTGCTCGCCGAGCCGGGGCCGAGCGACGCGGAACACCCGGCGGACTGGCTCGGCACCCGGCTGGAGGTGTCGCGCAGGCTGCGCACCGACCCGGAGTTCCGGGCCCGGTGGGCGGAGCGGTCGCGGCAGCTCACCGACGCGACGCGGCAACGGTTGGAGCGCCAGCGGGAGGCCGGGAACCTGCGTGACGACGTGGACGTCGACGTGCTGACGTCGTTCCTGGAGCTGGTGCTGGAGGGCCTGGTGTCCCACCTCGCCATGGGTCTGCCCGCGGACGACCTCGAACCCGTGCTGGACCTGGTCGAGGAGAGCGTGCGCCGGCACCGCCGCGTGGGCTGACGGGCCGGCGCGGGTCCCGCCCGGTTCGCGGACGAGACGGTGGCGGTGACCGCGGCGCGGCGGCCTTGCTGCGGACCGGCTCCGGCGACCAGTCCTGTTGGCGGCCAACCGGTTCGTGCCGGGTCGGGCGCCCGGTGACGGCGTCGCGGTGAGCGGTCCCGGCGAGGCCGAGGCGGGCCGTGCCGACGACCCCATAGGATCGCTCGCATGGCTGACCCGCGTCCTGCCCACGTGCACCGGGTGCGGGTGCGCCCGGTCGACTGCGACCGCCAGGGGATCGTGCACGCGTCGCGCTACCCGGTCTTCTTCGAGGCCGCGATGGTCGAGACGCTGCGGTCCCTGCTCGGCTCGTACCGGGAGCTGGAGAAGCACGGCATCGACTTCGTGATGGCGGAGACCTCCATCCGGTACCTGAACCCGGCGCGGTTCGACGACCTGCTGCGGATCGCGGTGCGGGTGCGGACCCTCGGCACCACCACGTTGACCATGGGCTTCGACGCGGACGTCGACGGCACGCCGGTCGCCACCGGCTGGAACCGCTACGTCTCCTTCGGCACGCCGGAGCTGCGCAGCACGCCGATCCCGGCGGACTTCCGCAAGGTGCTCGAACGCCGTCCGGCGCCGTCCCGCACCTCACCGTCCCGGACACCGTCCGCCCGCACGACGTCGGCCCGCGAGACGGCGAGCGCTCCCGCGCCTAGGTCCGCACCCGGTTCCCGGACCTGACCGCGTGACCCGCGCCTGACCCCTCGGCGCGCGCCACGACCCGGCCGCGCTCGACGCGCACCGCCGTCTCGGTCTCGTCGCTCACCGACGGCACCCCGGCCGCGCGGGCCAGCGCGCCCGTG
>NZ_JBHTLK010000434.1:0-2290 GCF_042678885.1 Saccharothrix hoggarensis | reverse complement strand
CGCCTGGCCGCCGCGTTCCGCCCGCACCTGCCGCAGCGTCCGCCGCAACAGCAGGTCGCCGTCCTCGGGCGGGCCGTCGAGCAGCGCCTCGGGCGGCACCTCGCCCAGCACGTCCCGCATCTCCCGCAGCTCGGCCACCTCGGCGCGGCACCGCGGGCAGGACGCCAAGTGGTCCTCCACGGCACGCGCCTCCGGCTCGTCGAGCACGCCCAGCGCGTAGGCGCCGAGCAGCTGTGGATCGTGGTTCGTGGTCATCCGGCCACCCCCTTCAGCGCGACCTGTTGCCCGACGAACGTCTCCCTCAGGGCCCGCAGCGCGTAGTGCGATCTCGATTTCACCGTTCCGGGTGGCACTCCCAACGCCTCGGCCGCCTCGGTCACGCTCCGGCCGCGGAAGTAGATCTCCATCAACACGTCCCGGTGATCCGACGACAACCGGTCGAGTGCTTCCAGTACCACCATCGAGTCCACCACGGAATCCGCGTGATCGCGCTGGACCGGCGGCGCCGCCGGCGTCTCGGCCACCTCGCGCGGTCGGGCCGCCTTCGCCCTGATCCGGTCGGTGACGATGTTGCGCGTCACGGTGAGGAGCCAGCCGCGGACCGATCCCTTGCCGTTCACCAGGGCGTCCGGGTGCCGCCAGGCGCGCACGAGGGTCTCCTGGACGACGTCCTCGGCCGCCGCCCGGTCACCGGTCAACCGCGTCGCGTAGGCCAGCAGCGCCCGACCGTGCTCCTCGTAGAGGGTCCGGATCAGGGCCTCGTCGGCCGCGGCCTCCCGTTTCCGGGACCACAGACCCGCCATCCACCCACTCCTCTCGTCTGCTCCCGCCTGGGACACGGGCGGTGGGGCGTTCCGGTTCACCGCGGCCGGGGCGAACTTCGGCGCGGGTGTCGGCTTCCGGGGTCGGGCTGCGGGGTCCGACTCCGGGGTCCGACTCCGGGGTCGGGCTGCGGGGTCCGACTCTGAGGTCGGGCTGCGAAGTCGGGCTGCGAAGTCGGGCTGCGAAGTCGGACTACGGGGGGGTCGGGCTGTCAGGCGCAGGTTCGGCCGGTGTTCAGGCAGGCCGTGACCCGGTCCATCAGCTCGACCGGCATGACGTTCACGAACATCGCGTGGTCGGTCCTCGGGTCGCGCAGCTGCTCGGGGAAGCTGTCCACCGCGAACGGCCGGCCGGCGGGCACGTCGTAGGCCACCCGCACCCGCAGCCGCGGCACCGGGAACGTGCCCGTCCGGCACACGCCGTTCGAGCCGGGGAACTCGACGTGCGCCCGGTGGCTCGGGCCGTCGGTGTTGCGGCCGTCCCAGCAGCTGGGGAACTCGAAGGTGCGCAGCACCATCCGACCGGGCTCGCACTCGGGGTACCGGTCGGTGTGCCGGTCCTCGAAGCCGCTGCAGGTCCACCGGGCCCGTCCCCTGCCGCTGGTCAGCGCGGCCGGGTCGCCGGTGATCATCCGCAGGAACCGGGGCATCGGCACGACCTGGCCGGCCGTGTTGCCGGTGAACGTGATCCGCACGCCGGACGGCGGCAGCACCTCGCCGGTGTTGCCGTGCACGCCGCCGCCCGGCTGGTGCTCGTCGTGCCCCGCGCGGTCGGTCAGCCGCAGCACCGGCCAGAAGTAGCTGGACGGGTCGCCGCCGGGGCAGGTGCTCGCCGAGGCGGCCAGTGACTCGTCGGTCGAGGCCGCGCTCGCGCTCCGGTTGCCGACGTACTCGTGGGTGTGGTGCGCGCCGGCCGGGCGTCCCGGCGCGATGACCATGTTGTCCGCGTTGAGGTGCCGCGTCTCGTTGCGCCCGCAGTCGACGGCGAACGAGCCTGTCGACGCGTCGGACGTGGTGACCGGCGACTCCACCGCCACCGGCACCTCGTCGATGGCCACCGTGCGGCTGTCCGCGCAGCCGGCGACCAGGACGGACACCAGCGCCAGGGGCAGCCACCTCACGCACCACAGCTTAGGCAGTTCCGACGCCGCCGACACCGGTCGGCCGGCGAACGGGCGCGGTGAGTGCCCGAACGCGCCGATCCCGTTGCCCGAGTGGGCAATCCGGGGTTCAGCGGGTGGCGCCGGCGACCAGCGTGCGGCCGTCCTCCGTCACCACGCCGATCGCGGCGACGTCGTCCACGTCGACCAGGACCGCGCCCGCCAGCGCGGTGTCACCCCCGCCCCGGGACGCCACCCAGCCGCCCGCGACGTGCCGCCGGCCGCGCACGTCGGTGACCACGAGCCGGCACCGCTCACCGGGGTCGACGCCCGCGACCACGGCGCGCAGCCGCACCCAGCCGTCGGCGT
>NZ_JBHTLK010000433.1:0-2320 GCF_042678885.1 Saccharothrix hoggarensis | reverse complement strand
GGCGCCGCCGCTCGCCCCGTCCAGCGCGACGGGGCGAGCGGTCCGGCGCGACACGCACGGCACCGCCGCCGAGCGCCGTCGAGGACTACCGTGACATCGACGCCACCGGCGTCGCAGAGTGAGAGGAGAACCGGCGTGCCAGAACCCGCGGCGACGCTCGCTTCCGTTCGGGTCGAGAGACCTTCGGACGGCGTGGTGGTGCTGCACGTGTCGGGCGAGCTGGACACGAGCAGCGCGGACGAGCTGACCAGGCCGCTCACCGAGCACCTGGTGGAGGACGTGCGAGCCGTGGTGGTGGACCTCGGCGGGGTGCGCTTCCTCGGGTCTGCCGGGTTGGAGTCGCTGGTCGTCGGCAGTCAGCGGGCGAGCGCCCTGGGCGTCACGCTGGTGCTCGTCGCGACGAGCCGGGCGACCAAGCGACCGATCGAGGCCACCGGCCTGAACTCCGTGTTCACCGTCGTCGGTTCCGTCGACGAGGCCCTGAGCAGGGTGTGACCCGGTCCGACCACGAACCGGGCTCCCGCGCTAGCGGAGCCGGCGGACCGTCCTGATGGCGCAGCGCACCGCCCCCACCGGGGGCAGTGCGCCCGCCGGGGGCACCACCCAGCGCGACCGGGCGGCCGGGATGTGGCGCGGGCCCCGCCAGTAGCGGACGTCCGGCGGCGGCACGTGCCGCGGCTCGGGTTCCGGGTCTGGTCTGGCGAGGAACAGCCACCGCAACCGGGGTCCGGGGATCGCGAGGATGGGGCCGAGCGGGCCCGCCGAGCGCAGCTGGTGGCTGACCTCGGCGCCCCAGCTGGCGGGCACCTCCACCGCGATCGCGCCCTCGTCCAGCACCAGGGTGTCCACGGGATCTTCGACGTGCCAGTGATTCATGCCCGCTGATCTTGGCGACGGCCCGTGTCGGGATTGTGTCCGCGCGCGTCGTGCCGCGTTAACCCTCGCCCGCGTTGATGACGGCCGGCGTCGGCCTGAGCCCGCGACGGCCCGAGCCCCCGTCAGCGCCCGGGGTGGTCCTCGCCGATGTCCTCGAACCACAGCTCCGGCTTGGCGGCGATGAAGTCGGTCATCATCCGAACGCACTCCGGATCATCCAGCAGGGTGATCTCGACGCCGTGCTCGGCGAGCCAGTCGTGGCCGCCGTGGAACGTCCGCGCCTCGCCGATCACCACCTTGGGTATCCCGAACTGGCGAACGAGTCCGCTGCAGTACCAGCAGGGCGACAACGTGGTGACCATGACCGTGTCCCGGTAGCCCGGCCGCCGCCCGGCGTCGCGGAACGCGGCGGTCTCGGCGTGGGTGGACGCGTCACCGTCCTGCACCCGCCGGTTGTGCCCCCGCCCGAGCAGCGTGCCGTCGGCGGCGAACAGCGCCGCGCCGATCGGGATGCCGCCCTCGGCGAGGCCCGCGCGGGCCTCGGCCACCGCCACGGCCAGCATGTCGCGTGCGTCCACCCGCCCAACCTACTTCGGCGGCAGCCCTTCCACGAACTCCCGCGCCCGGCCGATCCAGTCGGTCAGGCCGGAGTCCTCGTCCAGCACCGCGCCGTCGACCACGACCCAGCCGCGCATCACCCGACCGGTGAGGTCGGTCGAACACCCGCGTGCCGGGCAGGGCGAGGCACGCGGGCGCGGCGTCCGGGCCGACGCGGGCGATCATGTCGTCGCCGTGCACGCCGACCAGGAGGTTGCCGTGCAGCAGGAACGCGAGCCCGCCGAACATCCGCTTCGCGCTCACGCCGGGCAGGTCGCCGATCTCGTCGCGGACGCGCTCGGCCAGGTGCTCGTCGAAGGCCATCGGTCTTCTCCTCGGGTCGGGTGGCGCTACGCGCCGAAGCAGAGGAAACCCGCGCTCGCGGCGAACGCGGCGTCGCCGTCCTCCCGGTGCGCCTCCTGAGCGCCCGCCAGCGCCACCGCGGGCGGCTCGCCCGCGTCGAGCCGGCGGTGCAGGTCGACCATCAGCGGCGTGGTCACGTCGGCCGGCACCGGGATGACCGGCGCGACCAGCGTCCGGGTGCCCAGCCCCAGCAACGCGGCCGTGAAGCCCATCAGCTCGTCACCGGGCCGCACCGCCGACAGGCCCGAGTCGCACGCCGACAGCACCACCCGCGCGGGTGGGGTGCGCAGCCGTTCCAGGTCGTACACCGTCAACGGGCCGTCGGCCAGCTCCAACGCCGAGAACAGCGGGTTGTCCGCGCGGAACGAGCCGTGCGCGGCCACGTGGGCCAGCGGCGCGCCGTCCATCGCGGACGCCACCGCGTCCACCGTCGCCGCCGCGCCCACGAGCACCGACGCCGACCCGGCCAGCCGCGCGACGGCCT
>NZ_JBHTLK010000432.1:0-2323 GCF_042678885.1 Saccharothrix hoggarensis | reverse complement strand
CGCCCGCGCCGGCCGCCGCACCCGTCACCCACGCGGGCGCGTCGTCGGCGAGGAACAGCGCCGCGAGGGCCAGGATCAGCACGAGTCCCGGCACGATGAAGCACACGCCGCCGAGCAGCGCGCCCGCCGCGCCGCGCAGCCGCCACGCGCAGAGGATCGCGAGCTGCGTCGACGCCGGTCCCGGCAGCAGGTTCGTGACCGCGACGCCGTCCTCGAACTCGCGGTCGGTGAGCCAGCCGCGCCGGGTGACGCACAGGTCGCGCAGCAGCGCGATGTGCGCGGGCGGCCCGCCGAACCCGACGCAGCCGATCCGCCCCCACTCGCGGGCGATCGTCCCCAGCCCCACCCGGCTCACTACGCCGCCCCCGCCACGACCCGGCCCGCAGGCGACGTCCGGCGCGGCGAGCGGTGGCCGAACCCGCTCACGACGCGTCCGCGGCGCGCGTCGGCGAAGGGGTCCGGTCGGTCGGCTCCCCACCGTGCCGGACGGGCGTCCCCGGCCGGTCGGGGATCAGCGGTGCGGCCTTCACACCGGGCACCCTACCCAGCGCCGACGGGCCGCCGGCGGCTACGTCACCGGCACGATCCGGGCCTTCAGCAGCACGCCGTCGGCGATGTCGAGCAGCCCGACCGTGCCGTGCGGCTGGCGGCGGCGGTCGGTGGGCGAGCCGGGGTTGAAGATCCGCACGCCGTCGCCGGTGACGTCCATCGGGATGTGGGAGTGGCCGAACACCACCAGGTCGGCCGCGGGGAACCGGCGGCGCAGCCGGGCGGTGCGACCGGTCGCCTGGCCGCTGTCGTGGACCATCGCCACGCGCAGGCCGGCCAGGTCGACCTCGACGGTCTCCGGCGCGCCCCAGGCGACGACGTCCGGGCCGTCGTTGTTGCCGCACACCGCCGTCACGGGCGCGTACTGCGCCAGCTCGTCGAGCACCGGCGCGACGCAGACGTCACCGGCGTGCAGGACGACGTCCGCGCCGCGCAGGTGCTTCGCCACTTCCGGGGGACACGACTTCCACCGCCGGGGCGCGTGGGTGTCGGACAGCACGACGACCCGCATGGCGGGCACCGCACCCCGCCCCGGTCAGGTGGCGGCCGGGCCGGCGTCGCCGCCGACGGTCAGCTCCTTCAGGAACTCGTGGCACTGCTTGGCGCGCGCGGAGTCCTCCTCCATCACCCGCCGGAAGAACTCGGCGATCTCGGTGCGGCCCGCGTTCTCGGCGTCACGCACGTACTGGCCGTAGTCGTGGCCCGCCTTGAGCGCGTGGTACTGCACGGAGATCAGGTCGTAGGCGACGTCGTCGAAACCTGTCTCACCGGTGGCCATGGTCACTCCTCGGGGTCGGGCGGTCGGTCGGTGGTCGTCCACTCCATACCCGGCGACGGCGCCGTCAACCGTCCGTCACGGACCCGGTCGCGCTGAGTGGCGGGGGTGCGGGGTTGCTTGTACGGTGCGAAGTTGGGTTGAGACGACAGCCTGATCAGGCTTGACGCGGCCACCGCGCAACAGCGGTTGGAGGAACCCATGAGAATCGCGGTCGTTTCGGCGCACGCGAACCCGTTGCCCGTCCTCGGTGACGCCGAGGAGGGCGGTCAGGACGTCCACGTCGCGGACCTCGCGGCGGCCTTGGCGGAGGCGGGCCACGACGTCGTGGTGCACACCCGCCGCGACTCGGTCCGGTCGCCCGACCACGTGCGCACCCGGCGTGGCTACGACGTGGTGCACGTCCCGGCCGGACCACCCAGCGCACTTCACCCGGACGAGTTGCTTCCTCACCTGGACGAGTTCACCCGGTTCCTGCGCGCGCAGTGGCGGGCCGACCCGCCGGACGTGGTGCACGCGCACTACTGGACGTCCGGTGTGGCCTCGGTGCTGGCCGCCAACGGCCTCGACGTGCCGGTGGTGCAGACGTTCCACTCGCTGGGCGCGGTGGAGCAGGAGGACGGCGACCACGACGTCCCCGAGGCCCGCGTGTCCACCGAACGGCTGATCGGGCGCGAGGCGACCCGCGTCGTCGCCGGCTGCACCGACGAGCGGGCGACGCTGGTGCGCCTCGGCGTGCCGCGACCGCGGATCTCCGTGGTGCCGCCGGGCGTCGACAGCGGGCAGTTCAAGCCGGAGGGGCCGCGGCTCAACCGGCAGGCGCCGCACCGGATCGTGGCGGCCGCGTCCGGCGCCGACGACGTGATCGCGGTGCTGAGGTCGTTGTGGGACACCGAGTTGGTCGTGGTCGGCGGTCGGCCCGGTGACGTGCGGCGGTTGCGCGAGCACGCCGGCGCGCACGGCGTGGGCGACCGGGTCCGGCTGGTCGGCCGGGTGCCG
>NZ_JBHTLK010000431.1:0-2329 GCF_042678885.1 Saccharothrix hoggarensis | reverse complement strand
CGCCTCATTTCCCGGCGATCACGCTTTTCGATCGCCGGGAAATCAGGCGGGAACGACCGACTTCCGGGCGACCGAGCCCGCCGTCTGCGGAGCAGCGGCAATTCAACACAGGGGTAGTCGTGCGCGTTTTGTCCGTTGACCTGGGCACTTCCAACACCGTCGCGGTGCTCGCCGCGCACGGACGGCCGCCCCGGGTCGTCGAGGTGGACGGCTCGGCGACCATGCCGTCGGCCGTCTACTGCGAAGAGGACGGCACCCTCGTCGTCGGCCGGGACGCCGAGCGGCGCGCCCGCCTCGACCCGGCCCGGTTCGAACCCAACCCGAAGCGCCGCGTGGACGACGGCGTGCTGCTGCTCGGCGAGAACGTCGTCCCCGTCAGCGACGCGCTGGCCGCCGTGCTGCGCCGCGTCCTCGACGAGACCACCCGCCAGCTGGGCGGCGAGTCGCTGGACGAGGTCCGCCTCACGCACCCCGCGCAGTGGGGGCCGACGCGCCGCAACGTGCTGCTGTCCGCCGCCCGCCTGGCCGGGGTGTCGGGCGAGGTCGTGCTGGTCCCCGAGCCGGTCGCCGCCGCCTCCCACTACGCCTCGCTGTCCGTCGGCCAGGCGCTCGCCGTGTACGACCTGGGCGCGGGCACGTTCGACGTCGCCATTGTCGGCGCCACCCAGAACGGCTTCACCGTGCTCGCCGAGGACGGCCTGCAGGACCTGGGCGGCCTCGACGTCGACCAGGCGCTCCTGGAGCACGTCGGCCGGCAGGTGTCGCACCGCGACCCCGCGGCCTGGCAGCGGCTCCTGCGCCCGGAGTCCACGGCCGACCGGCGGGCCCGGCGCGCGCTCCAGGAGGACGTGCGGGCCGCCAAGGAGTCGTTGTCGCGGCACGCGCACACCGAGGTGCCGATGCCGGAGCCGTTCGAGGACGTGCTGGTCAACCGCTCGGACCTGGAGGCGCTGGTCCGGCCGAGCATGATGCGCAGCGTGGAGCTGCTGGCGTCCACTATCCGCTCCACCGGCATGGCCCCGAACCAGCTCGCGGGCATCTACCTGGTCGGTGGTTCGAGCCGCATCCCGCTGGTGGCGAACATGATCGCCGAGCAGGTGCGGATCGTGCCGACGAGCCTCGACCAGCCGGAGACGGCGGTCGCCCTCGGCGCGCACCACGTGCCCAAGGACGGCGTCACGCCGCGCTCGCAGGAGCCTCAGCGGCCGAAGGAGCCGGACACGCTCGTCACCTCGCCGGTGACCCCGCCCGGCGGCGCCTACCAGGCGAACCCGGCCGTCGGCGGACCGCAGCAGGCCAACCCCGCGGTGAGCGGGGCGCACCAGGTCAACCCGAACGCCAGCGGCCCGTACCAGGTCAACCCCCACGCGAGCGGCCCGTACCAGGTGAACCCGTCGGCCAGCGGGTCGTACCAGGTGGGTTACCCGCAGACGGGGCCGCAGCAGTTCAACTTCCCGAGCGTCACCCCGCGCCCGCAGGAGCGGTCGGGGAAGAAGGCGCCGAACCGGACGGTGCTGCTCGCCGCCGGGGCGGCCGTCGTGCTGGCGCTGGCCGTCGTGGGCGGGATCTTCGCGTTCGGCGGGGAGGGCGTGCCGAGCGCGCAGGACTGCAAGAGCGACACCCGGTTGGACGACAAGGGCTTCACCGAGTGCCTGCGCCGGCTCGCGGGCACGGTCCCCGACACCAGCACGTGCAAGGCGGGCGGCACGCCGGGCGTGGGCGGCGTCAACGGCATCAAGGGCACCGTCGTGAGCTGCTCGGTGAAGGACGACTACTCGGTGCAGTACGTCCTCACGGAGACCGTCGTGGGCGCGCAGCACGGCGCGGAGGCCGTGGTCCGGTCGCTCAAGACCGACGTGGTCGAGGCGCAGTGGGCGGGCAACGGGTTGATCGGCAAGTACCGGGCCGCCGCCGACGGCGGGCTGGGCCTGCTCGTGTTCACCGCCAACGACCTCCCGCTGCTCGGCATCGTGACCAAGAGCGGCGGCGAGGAGCTGACCGCGGACCAGGTCGCGGACTTCTTCGAGAGCAGCGTCCAGCCCGGCACCTGAACCCGGACGGTGGCTGGTCGGACCGGGTGTCCACTGGCACGATCATGATCATGACCTCGGTCGACGTCGTGCAGCGCAGGGTGCTGAGGGTGCTGGTGACGACCCAGGTGCTCGGCGCGGCGGGCGTCACCATCGGCCTGGCCGTGAGCACGCTCATCGCGGCCGTGCTGTCGGACTCGGAAGCCGTCGGCGGGCTCGCGCAGACCAGCGCGGTGCTCGGCGCGGCCCTGTTCGCGCTGCCCGCGGCCCGGCTGGCGGCCCGGCGCGGACGCCGCCCG